>JBICHZ010000217.1:0-10747 GCA_043101355.1 Rhodopirellula sp. JB044 | reverse complement strand
GAATTGATGTGCGGCGTTTACACCGACAACCAACCCGACTTCACATGGTTGATGCCGGGCGAAGAGAAATCGTTCCGGCAATACTTCATGCCGTACAAAGGCATCGGCGTGATCGGCAACGCAACGACCGATGCGGCAATCGGAATGGATGTCACCGAAAGCCGTGCCGACGTTCGTTTCTACACCACACGTCGCCACGACTGCGTCACCGTCAAACTGCAATCGCAAGGCAACACGATCGCCGAGTCGAGCTGTCCGTCGGATCCAAACCGTCATATCGAACGCTCCTTCGACCTGCCCTCGGCGATCCCAGCGAGCGAACTGACCGTGACGCTCCGTGACGCCGACGGGAAAACGCTCGTCACGTGGACTCCGCCATCGGGTCCCGTTCACGAAGTCCCCGCACCAGCCAAAGCGATTGACGCCCCGGAACAACTCGACTCGACGGAGTCCTTGTTTCTCGCCGGACAGCATATCGAGCAGTACCGTCACGCCACCCGTCGCGCGATGGACTACTACGACGAAGGCTTGCGTCGCGACGAGGGCGACGCGCGGCTGAACAACGCCAAGGGCAAACTGCTTTTGCGACACGGCCAATTCGCCAAGTCGATCGGCTACTTTGAACGGGAGATCGAACGGCTAACGCGGCACAACCCGAACCCTTACGACGGCGAACCGCTCTACAACCTCGGCGTGGCGCAAACCATGCTCGGCAATGACGAAGCCGCGTTCGATGCGTTCTACAAAGCAACCTGGAACGACGAATGGGTTTCCGCCTCGTTCTTTGAATTGGCTCGTTTGGCGACCAAGAAGGGCAACCGCCAAGACGCGATCAACTATTGCCAACGGTGTCTCGATCGCAACGTGCATCACACCCAGGCCGCACATCTGCTCGCCTACCTGCAACGAGGCACGGCCGAGCACGCCGAACATCTCGAAACTGAACTCCAGAACAACGCGTTCAATTTCGGTATCCAGTGGGAACGTGCGGTCGCGACAGACGACTACGCCACGTTCGATTCACTTACCCGGCAAGATCCCAACACGGTCTTGGAGATCGCGATCGACTACACCGCGTTTGGCCAGTACGAGGCGGCATCGAATATCCTTTCGCGTTTGATTTCGCAGAGTGATGACAAAACTGTCCCCGCGATGATTCGGTATCACCTCGCACACTGTCTCGAAAAGATCGGCAACACCGACGAAGCGACTGCCCAGCGACGGATCGCACGATCGATCGGAACGGGTGATATTTTCTTCGCAAACAAACTCGAAGACATCGCGGTCCTTCAATCGGCAATGCAATCTGCCGACGGTGACCCGATCGCTGCCTATCAACTCGGCAACCTTTGGTACGACCGTCGCCAGTACGACGACGCTATCGATTGCTGGGAAAAATGCGTGGCCGAGGACGCTTCGTTTGCGACCGCGTGGCGTAATCTGTCGCTCGCGTATTTCAACCAACGTGGCGAACAAGATCGCGCCCTCGAGGCGATGGAAACCGCGTTCCGACTGAGCCCCAACGACCCTCGCATCTTGTTTGAACTCGATCAACTCTGCCTGCGAATCGGCGAATCACCCGACGAACGGCTGGACCGCTTGAGCAACCACCGCGACTTGGTGAACCAGCGTGATGATTTGTATCTGCAGCTCTGCACGCTCGACAACCTGACCGGTCATCACGACTCGGCGTTGGACCTCTTGATGCATCGCAACTTCCGTCCGTGGGAAGGTGGCGAAGGCAAGGTGCCCGCGCAATACGTGACCGCGTTAGTACAACTCGCACAGAAAGCTAGCGACGAGAACAATCCTTCCCAAGCAATCGACTATCTCGAGCGAGCCCTTCAGTGGCCACACAATTTGGGTGAGGGCAAACTCCAAGGGATCCAAGAGAACGAGATTCAATACCATCTCGGCTGTGCTTACGAAGCGATGGGCGAATCGGCAAAAGCAACTCAATGGTTCAACGCAGCCAGCGAAGGGCTCAGCGAGCCCAGTTCGGCGATGTACTACAATGACCAACCGCCGGAAACGATTTTCTATCAAGGTCTCGCTCAAGCCAAACTCGGTAACCAAGACGAAGCCACCAAGCGATTCGAATGCTTGATCGAATATGGGAAACGCCACTTCAACGATGAAGTCACGATCGATTACTTTGCCGTTTCGTTGCCGCACTTCCTGGTCTTCGAGCCCGATCTGAAACAGAACAACCAAATTCACTGTCGATTCATGATCGCGTTGGGATCGCTCGGATTAGGACGGATCGCCGAGGCGCAACAGCAATTCAGCGAGATCCTCAGTGCGGACCCGGCTCACCTCGGTGCCACGCTGCATCGCTCACGCGAGTTGAATAAGCTAACCAAACCACAAGGCACCTACGCGGCACAGGCCTAAAACCTTCTCGCGCTTACGCGTGCCGGTCGGCGATTGACAGCGATAATTTGGTAGCACAGAGTCCATCGCCGAACGTTTGACGGGGAACCGATTCACAACGAATTCGGAACGATTCCCGACATGAAGACACCACCGGCGTAGCAGGTTATGAAGCTCCCGCCATAGACCCGATAGTCGAGCTATCCTCCGGATCCTCTGTCACCCTGCATCGCATCGACGCCTCCCACACTCCCCACCCACATCACGAAGGCGACTCTTTTGGGAAACGCAACCTCCTACAACCTCGGATATCTGTTTCGAATTTCCCTCGTCGCCGCGTTGGGTGGCCTGCTCTTTGGATACGACTGGGTTGTGATCGGTGGCGCGAAAGCTTTCTACGAACCGTACTTTGATCTCGTCGGCGAAGACAAAGCGTGGATGTCCGGCTGGGCGATGAGCTCGGCACTCGCCGGGTGTTTGGGTGGTGCGATTGTTTCCGGAGCGATCACCGATTCGATCGGCCGAAAGAAGGTCCTCATCATCGCAGCGATCTTATTCACCGCATCGGCGATCTGGACCGCGTGCTCGTATCGCTTCTTCGTCTTCATTATCGCACGCATTCTCGGTGGGATCGGCATCGGACTGGCGTCCAACGTTTCGCCGATCTACATCGCCGAGGTTTCTCCCTCTTCACTGCGTGGTCGGTTTGTTTCGATGAATCAATTGACGATTGTCATCGGGGTGTTGGCGGCGCAAATCGTCAATCTGCTGATCTACAACTACGCGCCGGTCGACCGCGAGGCCACCACGGACGTCATCCTGGCGTCTTGGAACGGGCAGTATGGCTGGCGTTGGATGTTCGCCGCAGAAACCGTTCCGGCCGGATTGTTCTTCCTGCTCGCCCTGGTGATTCCCGAGTCACCACGGTGGCTGTTGCAAAACAGTCGCAAAGAACAAGCCGAAAAGGTGTTGCACAAAATCGGTGGCGAAGAATATGCAAGCGAACAAATCGCATCGATCAACGAAAGCTTTTCTGAAGAAACCTCCCGCCACAGCATCCGCGACCTGTTCGAACCGCGGCTCATGAAGATCATCAGTCTCGGCATCTTCATCGCGATGTTCCAACAATGGTGCGGTATCAACGTCATCTTCAATTATGCCCAAGAGATCTTCGAAGCCGCCGGATACGACGTTAGCGGGATGATGCTGAACATCGTGATCACCGGCATCGTCAACTTGGTATTCACGTTGGTCGCCATCAATACGGTCGACCGATGGGGACGTCGTCCGTTGATGTTGCTCGGTTCGGGCGGGTTGATGGTGACCTACGCGATCTTGGGATCGTGTTATTACTTTGAACTCAAAGGCATCATCGTGTTGGCGGTCGTTTTGACCGCGATCGCCTGTTACGCCATGACGCTCGCACCGATCACTTGGGTGCTGTTGTCGGAGATTTTCCCAAACCGTGTTCGTGGAACCGCGATGAGCCTTTGCGTCTCGGCACTTTGGATCGCCTGCTTCGTTCTGACCGTGACCTTCAAACCGATCAACGTCGCCCTGGGCGCGTCGGGAACATTTTGGCTCTACGGCGTCATCTGCCTGATCGGATTCCTGGTTCTTTACGCCCGCGTGCCCGAGACCAAGAACAAATCACTGGAAGAAATCGAACGCGAACTTACCTAGCCTCGATAACTATGCTTACACGATTCGCCACGCCGCTCTCTCGCATCGCAACCATGAACCACGTCCGTATCATCGCGTTGGCGACACTGTTGTTGTCGGCGTTCTTCATCAACGCATCGGCTACCGCGTTGGATCTGTCAGGATCCTGGACCGTTCGGCTCGACCCCGATGACGTGGGCGTCCAGCAAAAATGGTTTGAACAGATTGGCGGAGAACCGATCCAACTGCCGGGTTCATTGACAGATGCTCGCATCGGCACGCCGCTCGACCTGAAACCGGAACTGACCAAAGAAGTCTTTCATCACCTTCATCCGCACACCCAATACGTCGGTCCAGCCTGGTATTCGCGTGAGATCACGTTGGACCAGACTTGGTCGGGCGAAAACGCCGTGCTGCTTCTCGAACGCGTGCTTTGGGAGTCGACCGTTTGGATCAATGGGAAACGCGTGGGCGAACGCAATTCCCTTTCGACACCGCATCGCCACTCGGTTGGCGAGTACCTCCGCCCGGGGAAAAACACCATCGTGGTTCGCGTCGACAACCGATCTCAAGTCAACATCGGCGAGATCGGGCACGCCTACACGAACGAAACGCAAACGATCTGGAATGGCGTTATCGGAAAGATCGAACTGAGCCGCGAGGCCGACGCCTCAATCACGATCAAGACCAACCCTTTGCGAGTCGCGGTCTCGGCGCCCGGACGACTCGAGGTTACCGCGGAATTGTTGTCGGGCGAACAAGAACACAAACTCGCTTGGTCAACGAATGTAACGAAACCCGGTGATGTCACCGTTGGCCTGCGCAAGGATCGTCTGCGGCAATGGTCCGAGTTCACACCGAACCTGTATCGGATCACGGCCACACTTCGCAATCCACGAACCGATTCCGTCCAACGATCGACCATCACAACGGGCTTTCGATCGGTCCGAACCGACGGCCGACGGCTGCTCGTCAACGATAATCCCGCGTTCATGCGTGGCACGCTGGAGTGCTGCATCTTTCCGAAAACCGGATACCCGCCGATGCAGACCGGTGAGTCGACAACGTACGGTTGGGACAAAGTATTCAGCACGCTCAAACAGTATGGTCTGAACCACCTGCGGTTCCATTCGTGGTGTCCTCCCGAAGCCGCCTTCGCATCAGCCGACCGACATGGAATCTATCTCCAAGTCGAACTGCCGAACTGGACGTTCAAAATGGGACAACTCCCCGAGACGGACCAGTACCTGCTCGCCGAAGGGGAACGGATCCTTCGTGAGTACGCTCATCACCCGTCGTTCGTTTTCTTCAGCCTCGGCAACGAACTGACCGGCGACTACGAACACCTCGACAAGATGATCGGTCACCTGCGATCGATCGCGCCGCACCTGCTTTACACGAGCACATCCTACTCGTTCTCCCAACGTGGCGCCCTGCCCGGTCCCGAGGACGATTTCTTCATCTCGCAGAAAACGAAGACCGGCTGGGTTCGCGGCCAGGGGTTCCTCAACCAAACCAAGCCGACCACCGACAGCGACTACGCACCCGGCCTCGAATGCCTCGACATTCCGTTGATCACTCACGAAGTCGGCCAGTACAACGTGTACCCGAACCTGGAAGAGTTGCCGAAATATGATGGCAATCTCCGAGCACTCAACTTCGAGGCGATCCGAGCAGACTTGACGAAGAAAAATCGTCTCGACGATGCCCCGAAATTCACCAACGGCTCCGGCCAACTCGCCGCGATTCTTTACAAAGAAGACATCGAACGTGCGTTGCGAACCGAAGGTTTGTCTGGCATCCAACTTCTCGACCTGCATGATTTCCCTGGTCAAAGCACCGCAACGGTTGGATTGCTCGACGCGTTCTGGGATTCCAAGGGACTTTTGACTCCGACCGAGTTTCGACGTTTCTGCTCGCCAATCGTTCCGCTGTCACGGATGAGGAAACGCGTTTGGCGGGGACAGGAACATTTTTCAGCGACGATCGAAGTCGCCAACTTTGGCGAAGAACCGCTAGCCAACGCAGCAGTTGACTGGATCATCCGTAACACGTCGGGGCAAACGCTCGCCAACGGCTCGTTCGACAAAGTCAACATCCCGCTGGGCAACGGAAATCAAATCGGCAACGTCGACATCGATCTCGCCTCGGTTTCCAAACCGTCCGAACTGCATCTCGCCGTTCGCGTGCGTCCCGATCACACCGACACGAACAACGCGGCGTCTCAGGCCTATCTCAACGACTGGAATTTTTGGGTCTATCCGGACGGCAACGCTGCCTCCACCCGCGACGTTGTGGTGATTCGCCAATATGGAAAACGTTTGTTTGATTCACTCGCGGATGGCAAGAAGGTTCTCTTCCTGCCCGACCGCGACGAGATCCGCGAACCACTCGACGGTCGGTTCATCCCGGTCTTCTGGAGCCCGCTGCACTTTCCCAATCAACCCGGTTCGCTCGGAACGGTGATCGACAACGACCATCCGGTATTCGATCAGTTTCCGACGGCATCCCATACCGATTGGCAGTGGTGGGAATTGCTCGCCACCTCGACGTCGGTCAATGCCGACCAACTCGGACCGGATTTCCAGCCGATCATGCAGTTCATCGACAAATACAATCGCAACAGCCTGCCCGCCATCCTGTGGGAAACGCGGGTCGGCGAAGGTTCGCTAATGGTGTGCACGCTCGATCTAGAAACGGACCCACAAAATCGAATCGCGGCCACTCAACTCAAACGGTCGATCCTCGGATATCTGCAGAGCAACCGGTTTGCTCCGCGTTCAGAAATGACACCGGTGCAGATCGCCAAATTGTTCCAGTCGCAGCCGTATCGAGTTCGCCTGGAGAATGGCACGAGCCATCCGGATTACCCTCTGAGCAACCTGTCCGACAACGACTCAAAAACCATTTGGCATACCGATTGGAGAAGCGTCAAAAACAAATATCCCTACTCGATCGTGTTCGAATTTTCGCAACCGATGCCCGTCACGGGAATGAACTATGTCGCTCGCCAAGATAGCACGCGGGGCAAGATTGACGGCTACCGAGTTTCGGTCAGCGAGGACGGCAAACGATGGTCCGACGTGATCGAAGGCAAACAACCTCCGTCGAAGATTCGCTTTGACGAAACGAAACCGATCCAGTCGATCCGTTTTGAGGCACTCTCGGAAGTGAGCCAAGCTCAAAACAGCGCGATCGCGGAACTCGCTCCTGTGTTTGCGGACGGCACCGTCGGCGTCGACGAATTGGGTTTAATCCCCAGCTTCAATCAAGACGCGGACGAAGAGCCCAAACCGAGCGATCCGTTTGCTTCACTCAAAAAGGAAATGCAGATCCATTGGCCGAAGAATCGTTTGATTCGATTTGTTTTTCACGGGCATTCGGTACCCGCCGGTTACGGCCGCGCCGGGGAAGTTTCGCGGTACGACTCGTACCCGATGCAGTTCCATCGCAAACTTTGCGAAACCTACAATTACGCGACGATCGATCTCGCGATCACCGCGATCGGCGGCGAAAACGCTGTTCGCGGCAACGCAAGATTTGAGTCCGACGTATTGTCGTTGCGTCCCGATGTGGTTTTCATTGACTACAGTTTGAACGACCGCGCCGTGGGGCTGAAGAAGACGGAGGCCGCATGGCGATCGATGATCGAAAAGTGCCAAGCCGCGGGCGTTCCTGTCGTTTTGCTGACGCCGACCCCGGATTCGCACGAAAACATCCTCGATGAAACCACGATCCTCGCCCGACACGCGGAGCAAGTTCGAAAACTCGCCCGGGAATACGACCTTCCCCTGATCGACTCCTACGCGGCGTTTCGAAAACTGGTCGAAGGCGGCGAGAACATTGACGACTACCTCTCGCAACCCAATCATCCCAACAAAGCCGGCAACCGTGTCGTCGCTGAATTGATCGGGCCATGGTTCTGGTAGGAGCGATGATTGGCGTCGCCTGACTGGGCGGAGTTCGGATAAACGCGGCGTCACCCAATTCAGCCACATCCGACGGCACAAAACGGTTCGCCAAAACTTTCATCCGGCATTCTGAGAATTTGACACCATGAACCCAACCCTTTCGCTGCTGCGTTTTTGCGTCATTGGTTTTACAGCCATTCACTTCACCGGAGTCTCCTTCGCGGCCGGACTGAACCTGGCCCCCAAACGAGGCACATCGAACCAGGGGGCGTTTCTGCCAGGCGTCTTCGGTTATCACTACTCGGACGAGGAGATCGAGCGGATCCGCGGGGCTCACTTCACTCACTTCCGTTACCCGGTCAACGTCGAAACCTGTTTCAACTCTGCTGCGCTGGATCGTTTGGCGGCGCTGACCGACCGCCTTGGCAACCGTGGCATTGTCTGCATGTGGGACACCAATGAAGTGGGCGAGGTAGACCACGGCGATGGACGCATCAACGACGTCAATCAACTGACACGAGCGTGGAAAAATCTCTATCAGCGATTCAAAGATCGTGATGGACTGCGGTTCGAAATCTTCAATGAGCCGTTCGGGTACGATTCGACGGAAAACTACGTTGCGACGATGCGTTCGGTGATTCAAAACGCTGGCATCCCGATAGACCACTGCATCATTGACGGAATCGGCTATGCCGAAGACATCCGCTCGGTCGTCGATGCGGGATGGGAAGGCGCCATCGCGTATCACTTCTATCCGAATTGGTTGCCGGACGGGAAACGGACCGCAGAGAACTATACGAAATTGATCCTGGATGCTTTTGAGGGTATCGAGAACGAAATCGTGATCACCGAATTCGGTGCCGATCTATCCAGTTTCGATCCTCGGCGACAAGTGCGGCGGCGGAGTCGACGCCCCGAGGGTCAGCCTGACAAAGACATCGCCGCGTTGGCGGGCGTCGAAGATGCGCTCGCCAAGGCGATCGCTCGCGGACAACGCGTTACCGAAACCTACCACTGGCACGGCTGGGACAACCATGATTCTTATAGTTTTTGGAGCGAGCGGAATGCCATCGGTGCCGAACGCATCAAAGCCATTCAAAGCCTGACCTCGAGCGTGTCGCCCGATCAGCGTCCCAACATCATTTGGATCATGGCCGAGGACATCAGCACGGAGTTGTCGTGCTACGGGCATCCCGCGGTGCAAACTCCCAACGCGGATCGCCTCGCCGCCGAAGGCGTGCGTTTCACCAACGCGTTTTGCACGGCTCCGTCATGCACGCCGTCTCGAAACGCGATGATCACCGGCGTCTACCAAACCCGCACGGGAACACAAAATCAACGCATGAAGGTCGACCGGTTGCCCGACGGCATCCGGCCGATCACGCACCTGCTGCGTGACGCGGGTTACTACACGGCACTGGCGTGTGGGTATTCGGGCAAGACCGATGTGATGTTCCCCGCCCCGAATTTGTTCGACGGAAACGATTGGAGCAAACGAAAAAAGGGACAACCGTTCTTCGCCCAGATCACGCTGTATCACTCTCACCGCCAACCCAAAGGCGTCTGGGAAAAGATTCGCTCTCTGTCGAAACACCCGGTCGATCCCGACGAGGTCGAACTGCCGCCCTATTTCCCTGATCACCCGGAATGTCGAAAGGACTGGGCGTTGTACCTGGATTCGATTGAACGCAACGATCTGCAGCTCGGTCAGATTCTCAACCGACTTCGCAATGAAGGGATCGAAGACAACACGGTCGTCATCTTCATGGGTGACAACGGCCGTTGTCACTTGCGAGGCAAATGCTGGTGCTACGACCCCGGTTTGCTCGTCCCACTCATCATTCGCGATCCACGACAGAACAGCCAAACGCCTGCGGGTCCCGGTGAGACCTTCGACGGCTTGGTCAGCACGCTGGATATTTCCGCAACGGTTCTCGACCTAGCCGGAATCGAATTGCCGGAGTACTTCGATGGGAAAACGCTATGGAACGCCAACCTCCAAGGCCGCAGCCATGTTTTTGCGGCCCGTGACTTGGTTGATGAGGTGATGGATCATATCCGGTGTGTGCGAACGCCGCGGTTCAAATACATACGCAATTACAAACCGGAGATCGGGTATCACGAGTGCGAGTACGTGCGCGAACACCGTCCGATGCTAAGCGTGATCGAACAGTTGGGTGCGGAGGGAAAACTGACCGAGGCCCAACAACTGATTTTGAAATCACCCAAGCCGATGGAAGAACTTTACGATATCGAATCTGACCCACACGAAATCAACAACCTCGCCGAATCGTCCGATCACCAAGAAACCTTGGCTGAACTACGCGAGTTGCTCGACGACTGGATTCAATCCACCAACGACACCGGATTGACCGAAGACCAGCGTTCTCAGACGATGAATTAGAACGCGTCGCGTAAGTGAGTCGAATGGCCGTGAGGCCTCGGGTGGAAACGGTCGAGAGAGATTGCGAACCTAACCAGCCCAAAACCCGAGTGCTCATGCATTTCGGCTCACGTAGCCAGACACGTTCATTGCCGTGGCGAGACGTCTATCACCAAGGATTGTTTGCGGAAACTCCGACGGCTTCCGTCCGGGCTTGCCCCGGCGGAGCCACAACTGACCGCTACCCAATACCGCTCTCTCAACACGATCTCCGTCGGGCTCGCCCCGGCGGAATCAGCGAGTCACGGCGTTGCTTCCGCGGGGGCGAGCCCGGCGCGGAGAGCCGCTGTGATCGGCAGCGGCAATAGCTACCACTTGCAACCCCCGCCGGGGCGAGCCCGGCGGAAGGTGAATGCAT
>JBICHZ010000216.1:0-19266 GCA_043101355.1 Rhodopirellula sp. JB044 | reverse complement strand
GGGCGAGAGGTTTGCGTTGTCGGTCCGAAGTCTTGGTGATTTCGGACGCGTATTTTGTTTTTGTCTTCTTTAAATGAGCGATGTCGAATGAATCGATTCGGATTGAGATTGAGATCGAAAACCGTTTCTATGATGGCGGTCGCAGGACTCTTTTGCGTCACCGTCATGCAGCCTTTGAGGGTGAACGCCGAAGAGCCGGTTGTCGTGCCGACACCGGTGTCTCTGGAGTACCAGTCTGGGGCGGCGGTTTGTACGCTGACCGAGGAATCGCGAATTTGTGTCCCTTTGCGAAGCGCGGAGGCGTTTCTGCAGACGCATGCGCACGTGCTTCGGGACGAGCTGGAATTGCTGATTGGTTTACGGTTGGATGTCGTGGTTAGTGACGACGAGCCGACGAACCAGGACATTGTGCTCGCGATATCGTCGAATGGGGACACTTTGGGTTCGGCGGAGAGTGAACGTTATACGTTGACGTCCGGCAACCGCGGAATTCGGATTACTGGAGAGTCGTTCGTCGGTGTGGCCCATGGCACATCGACGGTGTTGCAGCTAATCGAACCGGCAACTTGCTCGGTGCCCTCGGTATCCATCGCTGATCAGCCGGCGGCAGGGTATCGAGCCTTGATGGTGGACGTGGCTCGGACGCCTCATTCGATCGGCGTGGTGAAAGACGCGGTTCGTTTGTGTCGGTTGTTCAAGGTGCGGTATCTGCAGTTGCACCTGACCGATAACCAGCATTTCACGTTTCCGTTTGTTCCTGTCACTGACCATTTGAAGGGCAATCACTGCTATACGATTGAGAAGCTCAATGAACTCGTTGAGTACGCCGACGCGCGTGGTGTGACGATCATTCCAGAGTTGGATCTGCCCGGCCACTCCGGTCGGCTCCGCGAATCGGGTTACCTTTCGCCGAGCCAGAACGATGCCGACGTCGCTGCTCCTGAAAACTACGCCAAGATTGGCAAACTGATCGATGCCATGATCGACGTGTTCGCCAGTTCGCCGTACTTTCACATCGGTGGTGACGAATCGGGGGCCGGGCATCGCTTGGTCCCATTTCTCGCTGAGGTGAACAAGCGGGTGCGGGCGCGCGGCAAACGGTTGCTCGTATGGGAGGGGTTCCATGGTGCACCGACGGATATGATTCCTGCGACGGGCGACGATCACGTTGTTGTGTTGGCGTGGGAGAGTTCCTACAACGCTCCTTGGGATTTGCTCAGCAACGGCTATCGAATTATCAATGCGTCGTGGAAGCCGACTTATCTGACCGGAGGATACGGCGGTTTGATTCACCCCGGTTCAACCGGTGGTAAGCGTTTTGATTTAGAGGATATCTATCGTTGGGACAAAAACACGTTCATGCACTGGGAGCCGGGCCGTCCGGTGTTTGAAGACCGAGGTCCAAACGATCCGAACCGCGACGATGGTGAATGGAACGCGACATGGATTGCTAGAGACGATCAGATTCTCGGCGGACAGATGTTGTATTGGGAGCAATACGAGTGCAGCGTCGTGCATTTTTTGCTGCCACGGGTGCCGATTCTGTCAGAGCGTTTGTGGAACCCGAGTTCGGGGCATTCATTTGCGGAGTTCCAAGAGCGTTCGGGATTTGCCCAGGAACGTGTTTTACCGGTACTGCAGCCGATCGAAATCTTGCCCGAGGCGGATGACCCTTCGCACCCGGTGATCAGTCTTTATCAGCCTTATGAAGGCGACGAGCTTCCGGTCACGCTTCGAAATCGTACAAAGGTTCCCGGTCGGATTCGATACAGCAACGGTGGTTGGTCGGGCCGTCTGAACTCACCCAATTTCCATCCGGTACCTGAACCGCAAAACGAATATCAAACTGCAATCAAGGGCCGCGGAGCGTTCAGCGTACGCGCGGAGTTGATTCGCGAGGACGGAACACCGGTGGACGGTCATTCGTGGAGGTTTTTCAATAACTGGCCCGATCGCGTGGAGGTCAGTGAATTCGACATTGGTCGTCGGACGCCGCGTCAGGTGCCGGACTTGGATGCGTTGCCACGGTCGAAGTTTCTGCGGCGGTATCGAATGCCGTATCTGCGTGGTTTGACTCGGAACGTTGCG
The DNA here is from genome assembly GCA_043101355.1 of Rhodopirellula sp. JB044. GTDB lineage: Bacteria > Planctomycetota > Planctomycetia > Pirellulales > Pirellulaceae > Rhodopirellula. Next base: position 17,178 of record JBICHZ010000216.1, on the reverse strand, counting down.
GTTCGAGGGCAAATGACGGTCGCTGACTTGGTCGCGCCTGCGAACGGAGTCCATACGCTGGAGTTGCGAACGCAAAGTGGTCACGCAACATTGTTCTTTGATAAGAATCAGAACGGACGTTTCGAGAAAGACGAAGTGCTCGTTCGAGACAGTCCGAACGACGAGTCAGGCCAGAAAGCCGATGTCGTATTGAAGCGAGGCGAACGATATCGAGTCAGGGTCGATCACGCGACCGGTATGCCTCGACCGGTGTTGCTGCTGTTTCTGACCGGCCCCGATGGCAAGCGGGCTGAGATTAGCGAGTATCTAGAACTGCCCAAGTGATCGCAGCCCAGCAGTCTGGGCTACGGGCGATTTGGTGAAACGTGGGTAGAACGACAAAAGCATGTTGATCATGCGGGGCGGTGACCTTATGATGCGTTCATGAGTCGACACGCAAACATTACACGTGGTCCAGCAGGATGGACGGTACGTATTCTTCGGGAAGGACAGTTGCACTCGAAGTACTTCCGCTTTTCTAACGGCGGAATACGGAAATCGCTCGCGCAGGCGCAGCGATGGCGAGACAAGAAGCTCAGCGAGCTAGGCGACCGGCAGTGGCACAAGGGGCCACGCAAGAAAGCCACTAATAACACGTCGGGTATGACCGGCATCAGCAAGAACGTCTATGGTCGCTGGGTCGCGACATGGCAAGAAGACGGCGTGCAGCGTTTCAAGACGTTCAAGTTCAAAAAGGATGCGATCGAACACCGCAAATCGATGTTGGGGATCGAGTAGTCGGAATACGTTTTTTGCGTTCTTGACTTCGACATTTTCGGATAGGGTTGTTTGCTGTGAATATGCCATCGCCTACTGGGCACGCGCCCGTCTTCCGATCCGAGGTGGTGCTCGGGCTCTGGCCGATCGCAGGAGTGACGACCGTTGGCGTGACTGCGGCGGACGCCGAGCGGACGATCGCGAAGGCAATCGACCTTGGGATCACGGCGTTCGACACCGCGTACAGCTATGGGCTCAGCGGGGAGTCGGATCGTTTCCTTGGTGCCGCGATTCGAGGTCGGTCGAACGAGTTTCATGTCGTCAGCAAAGTCGGCCAGCGATACCGAGATGACGGGACGCGGGTCGTGGACTCCCGGCCCGAAACATTGATCGCGGACGCGGAAGAGTCGCTGCGTCGGATCGGCATCGACCGGTTCGACACGTTGATGTTGCACAGCATCGATGAGCATGTGCACGTGGAACAGAGTGCCGAGGCGATGTGCGAGCTGCGCGATCGTGGACTCGCCGTCAGGATCGGATTGTGTAACGCGACGGAAGCGGAACGGCAGCGTTTTGCTTCGGTGTGTCGTTGTCAGGCGATTCAGTGTCCGTTGAATTTGCTGCAGAGTGACACGCTGCAAACCGTGATCGCGGGCGCGGCGTCTTGCAACAACGACGTGCTGGTTTACTGGACGTTGATGAAGGGTTTATTGGCCGGCAAGATTTCACGTGACCATGTCTTTCCCGAAGGCGACAGTCGGCCTGGGTACGCGGTCTTTCAAGGCGAGCAGCGGGCTCGAGCGCATCGAGTGGTTGACGGTTTGCGTGAGATCGCGGGCGAGAGCGGATCCACGGTCGCTCGGTTGAGTGTTTCGTGGGTGCTGTCGCAGTCCGGCGTGACTGCTGCGTTAGTTGGTGCGCGGCGTCCGGACCAGATCGAAGATGTCGCCGGTGCGAGACCGCTCGACGAAGAAACGCTCGAACGCATTGACAGTTTGGTTGCCGAGAACGCGATCACGTAAACGCGTGCGGTTATTTCCGGACAGGTTGGAGGATCTCGATGCTGCGGAAATCGACTTCGAGGTTTTGATTTCCGTGCAACTGAAGTGCGATCACTCCGGAATCGGCGAGGTCGTCGACGACGAAATCGGCTGCCAGGCAATCATTCAGGTGCGTGACGATTCGTTTGCCTTCCACGCTGACGGTCATCGTTTGCCAAGGAGCATCCTCGGGCTTTGCCTCGTCGGCGTTTGCGTCATCGGGGTTTGCGTCACCGGCATCATTTGATTCAGATGCGGGGGCGGAATGGTTCTGGCGTTCGGCGGTGGAGAGACCGCGGCGGGCTTGTTCCCATTGATAACGCACGACATCTCGGCGATCCGGCGGGAAACGCGTGTCGAGGTAGTGCAGCGGTTTGGCGACCCAGCCTTTGCCGCCGGTTTGATACAGGCCCGCGACGTCGTCGGTTTCGTCAATTTCGCATTGGACACCGGCAATGAATGGATTGGCGGGCGTGATTTTGCTGCGGACAAAGAACCCGCTGTCACCTTGTTTGTATCGGTAGACGATTCGGAACGTCGCGTTGGTGAATTCGCGTGTTGAGAAGAGCAGGCCGTTCGGTTCGTTCGCCTCGACGCTGGCGCGACCTTGCAAGATACCGTCGGCAACTTTCCAGTTTCCCCCGCCGACCGATTTCCAACCCGGAATGATTTCGCCTTCGGCGAGTTTACCGTTTGCGGTGTTGGCATCGAAAAGGGGCACCCATTCCTGTTCACCCAGATCGCGTACGATCAGATTGCGGAAACGGTAGGTCTGTCCCTTTTCGCCGTGGTGTTGCAGGCCGATCCGGCCGCACAGGTCGGCGGGATCGAAGTAGTCGGTCGTCGGGACGTCGTTAACGAAGAACTGCAGGTGATGGCCAACGCATCGAATGCGAAAGCGGTTCCATCGGTTGCGGTCAAACGCGGCTTGGGCCTCGCTCTGTTTCCACAGCGGATTGAGCCATTGACGCCTGCTTTCGTCATAGAGCCCGCCGGACCAGCGGCGTTCGGTCGGGTCCGCTTCGGCTTGGTAGCCAAACACCAGGTTGGGTTGGACTTGCCCGCGTGCCATGAATCCGCTGTTGGATTTACCTTCGGGCAGTTTCAATTCGGCTTCGAATTCATAGTCGTGGTATTCCTTCTCGGTCACGAGAAAGAACTTGCGTTCGGCGGTGAGATGAATTTCCCCGTCGACGACTTCGACTTTGCCCCACTCGTACGGGTTGGTCCAACCGTTGAGCGATTTCCCGTCGAAGATGGCTTTTCGTTCAGGAGTCGCGGGCGGCGATTCGGGTTCGGGGGCCGGTTTGGACGCCGTGGGGGCGTCTGCTTCTGCGGCGGGTTCGGGGGATGCGTTTGGCTGTGCGGGGGCGGGGATCGCAGCGTCCGGTACAGTGGTGCTTTCCGCCGGGGAAGGTTGGGGTGTTGTTTCGTCGGCGTGCAAACTCCCCACACAGTCGATGTTCATCGCGATCAAGCCGACGCAAGCCATCGCCCACAGGAATCGAGGTCGACCGGGGAGAACTGCGCTTCGAATACTGCGGCACAAAAAGGTACCACCCATCGAGTCCGCGAGGTGGATGGTCGAGGCGGTCGGCGGGTGAGGATTCCGTTGCGAGAACTTCATGTTGAACGTGCAGTTGGAACAGGTCGGGGTGAGTGGCGACTGATTGAGTAGTATAATCCGCGACCTTTCCAGTTCCGAACAGCCCTCCACGGCGGCAATGGCAAATAATCAGAAGCTAATTCAGAGAATGCTGCACTTGGCTGCCGGTGAGCTGAAGAGGCGGCATGACATGAAAATTGCCGGTGACGCCGAGGCCGTCGATCGCGGGAAGAACGAGGGGCGTAGCGATTCTCGGGCCAATTCGGCCCGCCGCGATGTTTCACAGGGCTCCGACGGCTGGGCGTTTCGCCGGCGATTGGTCGGAGGCGTCGCCGTGTTGATGTTGATTGTTGCCGGGGTTGGACAGTTCACCGGAGTGATTGAGGAGTGGTCCGGTTCGGCCTCGACCGGCCGTTTTACCGTTGCGGCGTTGACCCGCATCGGGTTGGTGCTCGGGGCGATTTGGCTCGCCTGGGATTCACTGCGGAAACCTGCCCGGTGGCTGCCTCCGGGGCTCGCACTGGTTGGCGTGATCGGGATCGTGATGGTGGCGGCTCAACCGAAGTTGGTGATCGCGATCTTGCCGTTGTTCGGTTTCTTAACGATTTTTACATCCGTGCTGCGTGCGTTTCGCGGTGACGGATAGGCGATCGACGCGACCATCCGGTAACAACGACAGGTGGAAACCGGTATACTCGCGGGGCGTCGATCCGGACCGCTTTGGGCCGAAGAGGCTTTGGCTGATTGAGACAGCGGTCGCGGAACGAGCGATGTCGCAGGGCATCTCATTTTCTCCCCAAACGATTTGTAAGGAAATCCAATGAGCAAGTATCTCGAGAACGTCAAGAAGTACGTTGACTCCCCAAATGAAACCGCTGTGGAAGCGTTGGTCGGGCATTTGGGATTGGCGTTGGAGAGTCGTGACTCGGCCGTCGTTGCTGCGACCGAAGATGAAGAGTTGGCGAGGATCAAGACCGGGTATTGCTCCAAGACGCTCGATTTGAGTCCCGAGGAAGCCGACAAGGCGTTGGCAGCGGTTTGTGAGAAGATGAAAGGGGACACGGCGAAATGTCGGGTCACGTTCTATTACCTGCTGGCCGAAGCGAGTGACTCGATGGATCGATTGGCCGCGTAAACGGTCCAAATCGAAAATCCCGCAGGGGACACTCGGCAGAACGATCGATGACGTCAGTTTGACAAAATCGGTCTTGGGCGAACGCCGATGCGAAGCGAGAGGACGCGTCCTCACCCGTTTCGTAATTTGTCGCTCACCCTAGGTCCTCCGAGATGTCGCAGCGCCCCCAGACGCCATCCGTTGTCAATTCGTCCTCGCAGCCACGTATCCGCCCGCGCCGAGTCACTTCGTCGGCCGACGCGAGGAAAGATGACGCGGATGCGATGGCCGGACCGGTCCTGGTCGCTAGCGACGGTTCGGTGCACCGGGTTGACCGACAGCGATCCGAAAATTCAGACGTTGGTGCCCGAGAGCACCGGGCGGTTCGCGGTGTCAACAGCGAGGCCGTTGTGGACGAATCCGGATCGGCGCCGGTGGAGTTGGCGGTTCGGTTGATCAGCGAGACCGCACACGACCTGCGGTCTCCTCTGGCGAGTGTTGCTGCCACGATGGAGTTGATCCGTGACGGACAACTCGGTGAAGTCACGTCGATGCAAGACGATGTTTTGCAGGCCGCGTTGAAGCAGTGTGATTACCTGAATGCTCTCGTTGGCGAAATGCTGCACGCGGACGGTTTGCTCGGCGGCACGACGACGCTGCACCGGCGAGTGGTCCGGCGAAGCGAGATTCAGACGATGGTCAGTGACGCGACGGCGGCGGTGCTGGCGACGAAGCGGATTGAGTTGCTGTTTGACGGTTTGGATGCCAATGTCGCGCCGATTTATGTCGACGCCACGTTGCTGTGTCGACTGTTGGTGAATCTCGTCGTGAACGCGGAGCGAGCCAGCGGCGAAGATTCGACCATCCTGATCAAAGCCCATGATGACCATGAATGCGGCGTGGTTCGTTGGTCGGTGGTCGATTGCGGCGGCGGAATATCGAGCGAAAAGATGCGGGAGTTGGCCAATCCGGGAGCCTCGCCAAAGCGAGCGAAATCGGACTACGGCGGGCGTTCGACGGGGACGGGATTGGGGTTAATGATTTGTCGCCAACTCGCGACGCTGCATTATTCGGATCTGCGGATTCGTTCGCGAGTGGGCAGTGGGACGGACGTGATGTTTGAAACACCGTTGGCCCATCCGACGGCGGTGGCGACAGCGTACGCACGCTTTCGCAATCAGATTTTCGGCCCGGCGATGCGTCCCAAATCGATCGCTGGTGATCTCGTTCCGAGGCAATCCGATCGGTCCGCATCGGCGTCATCGTGGGAAGAGGCCACGTTGGGTTTTGTCGGTGCCGGCCCGCGATGCGCCAGCCGTGTGGCGATCGGGACGACGTCGATTTCAGGCGAGCATGCGGCAGCCGCCGTCGACACGTTTGACCGGATCCTGCAGAGTCGGTTGGGCCGGTTTGAGATGAGCTACCGGACGACGCGGCGGACCTGGGTGTGGGTGCTCGATGCGGATCACCGAACCGTGGCGGATCGGCTGCGGAAGATCGACGTTTCGCTCGGGAAATTGCTCGAGAACGTCGACGTGACCTGGAGTGAACCGACGGTGGTGCCGGTCGGGCATCGAACGTTGCAGAGTCTGCTGATCGATCGGATGACGACGCAAGCATTGTCTGCGGCAACGTCGGAGATTTTTGGTCATGCCGTCGATCGCGATACCGTGCGTCCCGGGACCGACCCGATCACGTCGTCTCCGGTTGCCGCAACGCGTTTGGACGAAGAGCTGCGGCGTCTGACCGTTCGAATGAGGCACCACTCCGAACGCCTGAAGTCGCAATCGGCAGCAATGCGTCCGCCGCGTTCGTAATCAATATCGGTTCCAGTTCGGCTCGAAAGAGCTGCGTTAATAGGCGACGTTGATAGGCGGTGCAATCGCTATATCCCGCCGGATCGTTGCACGACGGAATGTTTGCGCGCCGGTGCACCGGAGTTGAGTGATGCTCCTCCGGGATCCGTAACCAACGATTCAACCAACAGAGCGGATTGCTCAGAAAGGTTGAGTCCACTGGATTTACGGAAAGATATCGATGAACTGCGAATCGTGCGGTGCCCCTGTATCGCGTTTGGGACGTGCCGGCCGTTATCACTGCGACTACTGCGCCAGCCAATTGGTTGCGACGCCGTTGCGGGATTCGATCGATGGACTCGTTTTAACCGGGACGTCTACCGAAACGGCGTGTTTGACCTGCAGCGACGAAAATCTCGAACTCGGTTCTCTTGATGCGTACCCGATCGAAGGTTGCCGGAAGTGCCAAGGGGTGCTGCTGCAGCGGTCTGCGTTTGCACAACTCGTCAGCGAACGTCGTGCGGAATACGTTGGTCCCGATCGGGCAGGAGAGTTTGATCCGGCTCTGGATGGTCCCCGCGATCATCACTCCAGGTTGACGTGCCCAAATTGTCAGACGTTGATGGACTCGTTCTTCTACGCGGGGCCCGGACGCGTCGCAATCGATTCGTGCTGCCGTTGCGAAAGCGTGTGGTTGGATTGCGGAGAAATTTCGAGAATCGCCGAAGCTCCGGGACGTCGATAGGCCCGATTTCTGCAAACGGCTGAACACAGTCGAGATTTTTCACTCTCGTTGGTGAGAGGAATTGCGGAGCCAAATCGTGGAGCAGACTGGCGCGGCCGGTCGGGTGAGCTGGCTAGCCGTTTTGGATGCGGAAGACGAGTTGTTGCAGTTCGCTCGCCAAGTCCACGTTGATCACCGCGACCGATGACGGGACGCGTAGGGTGGTGGGGGCAAAGTTCAAAATGCCTTGGATTCCGAGTGCGACGATTCGCGAGGCCACTTCGTTCGCCTGTTCGCTCGGAACCGTCAGGATCGCCAGTTCGGGTTTGAGGTCCTTCAGCACCGGTTCGAGTTGCTCCATCGAGAGAATGCGGGTTTCACCGACAACGCGGTTGATTTTTGCCGAATCGGTATCGAACGCGGCGGCGAGAGAGAAACCGAGTCGTTCGAACCCGCGGTAACGCAGCAACGCGTTTCCCAGGTATCCGACCCCGATCATGACGGCTTTCCAGTGCACGCCGCTGCCGAGGACAACCCCGATGTGCTGGGCGAGCAGTGCGACGTCGTATCCGACGCCACGACGGCCGACCGATCCGATTGAGCTGAGGTCGCGGCGGACGACGGCGGCCGAGACGTTCACCATTGCGGCCAGGTCGCGGCTGTTGGTTGACATCTGTCCGGCGTCCAGGAGCCTGTGAAGTTCACGGTAGTACAGGCTCAACCGTCCCACCGCCGGTGTCGACAAATCCGCCCGAACGTTCTCGGAAGCCCCTTCATTGGAGGGGTTTTCAGGCGGTTTTGGCGTCGTCATCAGGCGATTCTCCCGGAATCATGGCGTCATGACCGTTACAGGCGGTACGAAAGTCAACGGCGGCACGTTCCGCCATCCTAGCCCTCCTATTTTGCCTGGACGGGCAGCTTTACGTGTTCAACGGTTACCCCGTAGACGATGAAGTCTGTGCATCGAAATCGCTTTCGCTATCCCGCACGCTTTATGCACGCGTTATTGGCGAGTGATTGCTACTCGACCCTCCCGCTCTTGTCAGCGACCGATCGGCTTTAGTGTGGCTGACGGATACCACGCGGACAAGAGAGTTATCGGGGATGCGACACGGCACACGCCGCAATCGCGAACAAGGGACCGGGCTGGTGAAGATTGGTTTCGATGGTGAAGGGCTATGCCGGGGGGTTCCGGCGGCCAGTGGAAAGCTATGTCTTGCGACGCTTCGAAGCGTTGTATCTAGAGAGGATTTTGATATGAAAAGGTTGTGGTTACTGCCCGCACTGGCGATCATCGCGATCGTGTCGGGCGCCAATGCTGCTCACGCTGCGTACAGCAGCGCGATCAGCTACCAAGGGTGTAGCAGCTGCGGTGGCGGCGGAACTGTTGTAGCGGGCGACTCGGTCGTCGCAGCAGCTCCGGAAGCAATCGTCAGCGAAGGTTCGGCTGCCGGAAGCGGATCGTACACCGTAATGCGTACCGTTCGTGAAACAGTGATGGAGCAAGTCGAAGAGACTCGCTACCGCACTCGCAACGAAACTTACTACGTCGACCAAGTCGTCAACCGCACGCGAATGGTTCCTGAAACCGTTCAACGTGAAGTTCAGTACACGGTCATGGTTCCAACGTACGAAACACGCGAAAAGACGATCAACTACACGGTCAACAAGCCTGTGTACGAAACTCGTTCGCGAGTGATCAACTACACCGTTAAAAAGCCAGTGTACGAGACTCGTCAAAAGACGATCAACTACACCGTCATGAAGCCTGTTTACGAACAGCACCAACGCGTGATCAACTACACAGTCAAGAAGCCTGTGTACGAAACACGCACCAAGACGATCAACTACACGGTTAACAAGCCAGTGTACGAAACTCGCACCAAGACGATCAACTACACGGTCATGAAGCCTGTGTACGAAACTCGTCAACGTACGATCAACTACACGGTTTACAACACCGTTCGAGAACAAAAAGTTCGCACCGAGAACTACACCGTTCGCGTTCCCCAAACGTACACCAAGACCATCACGGTCAAGGGTGGACACTGGGACACCGTGACGGAAACGGTTCCTGGCCCAATGATTCGCCGCACCGTGCGTGAGCCCGGTACGTCTTACTTCGACCCTGCGACCTGCAAGACCGTGTACTGCCCAGGCAAGTGCCGTGTTGAGTGCGTCCAAGGTTGCCCAAAGACGATCTGCAAGAAAGTTTGGGTTCCTACTTGTGAGCAAAAAGAAGTTACTTGCACGAAGTACGTAACCGAATGCCGCACCCGTGAGATTCCTTACACCGTTTGCCGTAAGGTTCCTGAGTGCCGCACCAAGGTTTGCGAATACAAAGTGTGCCGTATGGTTCCTGAGTGCCGCACAAAGACCTGCAACTACACCGTTTGCAAAATGGTTCCTGAGTGCCGTACCAAGGAAGTTTGCTACAAAGTCTGCCGTATGGTTTGCGAAAATCGTCAGAAGACCTGCAACTACACGACCTGCAAGATGGTTCCTGAGTGCCGCACGAAGGTTTGCAACTACACCGTCTGCAAGATGGTTTGCGAAAACCGTCAGAAGACCTGCAACTACACCGTCTGCAAGATGGTTCCTGAGTGCCGTACCAAGGTTTGCACCTACAAAGTTTGCAAAATGGTTCCTGAGTGCCGCACCAAGACCGTTTGCCACACCGTGTGCCGCAAAGAGTGCTACCAAGAAACGATCAAGGTTGCTAAGTGCCGTAAAGTTTGCGAGCCTTACACCGTGACCAAGTGCGTTCCTCGAGTTGTTTGCCGTCAAGTTCCTGTCACCGTTTGCTGCCCAGCTCCTTGCTGCGAAGCACCTGCTTGTGGCGACGCTTGCGGTGGATGTGACTCGTGCGGTTCGGCTTCCGACTGTGGCTGCGACGCAGCACCAGCTTGCGGATGTGCCGCTCCTTGCTGCGAGCCAGCACCTTGCTGTGCACCTAAGAAGCCATGCTGCCTGAAAGGCTTGTTCGACAAGCTCTTCAACAAGCCAGCTTCTTGCGGATGCGGATGCGAAGTTGTTGAGCCTTGCTGCGACGTTGCACCAGCTTGCGGATGCTAATCACGGATCCTTACGGATTTCTTGTTAGCGATGTGAAATAGGACGCTTTCCACGCTGGCCCTTTTCCCCACAACGAATTCGCCGACCGTGTTCGCTCGGACATTAGATCGAACAACGAGCAACCGGCGGCGGATTCAGCGGGGAGATAGCCCACCGGCAAGGAATTGATGTCGTCAAACCAAATCGGGGTCGAGTTTCTCCCCAGGAACTCGCCCCGTTTTTTTATGCGCCGACAGTATCGTCGCTCGAGCCGGTGTTTGAGAATGAAGTAGCCAATCGGAATGTAAAAGCCGATGCCGTTTGGCAATACGCTTCTCGCAATCAGACTTCTTCGTTCACCGGCAGCGTGACCGTGAACGTGGTCCCCTCGGGGCTGGTCCTGAAATCAAGGTTGCCGTTGTGTTGGCGGATGATCTTATCGCACAACGCGAGTCCCATGCCGGTGCCGTCGGGACGGGTGGTGAAGTACGGATCGAAAATCTTGGGTTGGATTTCCACCGGGATCCCTTTGCCGGTATCAATCACGTCGACTTGGATGCCGCGATCGTCACCGGAAATCACGAAACGCAAAACTCCGCCGTCGGGCATGGACGCGATCGCGTTGATGGCGAGATTCAAAAACACCTGTTCCAAACGAACCGAGTCGGCTTGGATCATGCCCAGCATTTCGCGTGAAGGCTGGACGCGGATCTGGACCTTTTGTCCCTCAGCCTGCGGACGCAAAAGACGAACGAGTTTCTCGATCAGCAGATTCACATCGACAGGAGAGCGACCGATGTCGTTGATCGACGCGTAGCTGCGGAAACCGTCGAGCACACTGCCGATTCGTTTGACTTCGGTATTGAGAATATCGAGCGACTCGTTCACCTCCGCGTCGCCGGTCTCTTTCGCCAACCGTTCGCACAGCAACTGGATATGCAATGACAACGCACTGAGCGGATTTTTGATCTCGTGCTGCAAACCGGCTGCCAACGAACCGAGTCCCATGTATCGTTCCATCCGTCGCAACCGTTCTTCCATCAACGCTTTCTGCGTCACGTCACGAACGTGGATAACCTGACCGATCTGTCGGCCGCCTCGATTGTGCAGCCGCGTGCAACCGGCTCGAAATGTTTGTACGAGCCCGTCGCGTTGGACTCGGTAATCTCGGTCCCGAATCGGTTCGGCACGGAGGCGACTCTCCTCGCAAATCTGGGCCAACATCCCGTGATCGCGGTTGATCTCAGCGATATTCCCTCCGATGCCGGGCCGCGATGAGTCCGTCGAGCCTACCGCGTTGTCTGGATCCTCGTTCGATCCGTTCGGTTCCCAACCTAGCAGCGCCCGACCGCTCGCATTGATACTCGTGATGACGCCGCTTTCGTCGGTTGTGATCACGCCCGAATCCATGCTCGCCAAGATATCCGAAGAGAGCACTTTGACGTCGGCGAGCGATTTTTCGCTCGACAGGTAGGCTCGGACGACGAAGACGAACGCGACCGCAGTGGCCATCAAATTCAACACGAGCAAGGCGAGCAAACTGCTCTGCAAACTCAAATCACCTGACAACTCGTTGGCGATTTTCAGATCGCTGGTCGGCAGGTGTTTGATAATTTGTTTGAGGATCTCCTGTTCCCGCGAAACCGTCGCGAGAATCCACGCGGTCACCGCGAGCGACAGCAAACTCAGCAGAGCCAGACCGATCGCGATCCGTCGTACACCGCGTGCACCGGGTGGGTCAATCATCTCAGTAATTCACCCATAGTCATCAATTCACCCAACATCATCGCAGTCCGTAACGGCCCATTTTGTAGTGCAACGTTCGCACGCTGACGCCTAGCAGATTGGCGGTTTTTTCGCGGTGCATGCCGCACGCGCGGAGAGCGGCCTCGATCGTTTGTTTCTCGCAGGACTCGACCGCATCGGCGAGCGTTCCGACCACCGCGCTTCCGCCTCCGGTCGGCTTGCTGAGCTCCGCCGGTAATTCGTTTTGCTCGATCACGTCGCCCGCGGAGGTCAGCACCATTCGTTCGATCACGTTGCGAAGTTGTCGCACATTGCCCGGCCACGGTGCCGACATCAACGTTTTCATCGCATCGGCGGTAAACGTTTTTTGCGGCCGGGCGTGCCGCGTGCAGAACTGTTCGAGAAAGTGTTCGGCCAGTAAAGGAATGTCATCGCGTCGGCCTCGCAGCGGAGGTAACTCGATGGGAATGACATTGAGCCGGTAGAAGAGATCCTCACGAAACGTTCCCTCGTTAACCATTTGTTGCACCGAACGATTCGTGGCCGAAACCACGCGAGCGTCCGAGGTTAAGACTTGCTCGCCGCCAACACGCGTGAACTGCCGTGATTCGAGCACACGGAGCAAATCGACCTGACTCTTTGCCGACATCTCGGTGACTTCGTCGAGAAACAGCGTGCCGTGCGAGGCTTGTTCGAAACAACCTGGTTTTCGCCGGCTCGCTCCGCTGAAGGCACCTTTCTCGTGGCCGAACAGTTCGCTCTCGAGCAGCGTTTCGGGCAACGCACCTAAGTTGACCGCGACAAAGGGGCCAGTGTTTCTTTCGCTGAGATCGTGCAACGCACGCGCGATCAATTCCTTCCCGGTGCCGCTTTCGCCTTGGATCATCACCGTCGCGTCGGTCGCGGCGACTTGACGGATTTGCCGGAACACGTCCTGCATGGCCGCACCACCGGCGACGATGTTGGAGATCTGCCCCGAGTCGGCGAGCCTGCTTTTGAGCTGTTGGTTTTCGACCCGCAGTTGATAGTGCTCGCGAGCCTTGCGGACTTGTTGACGGACGAGATTCAGGTCGAGCGGTTTGAGGATGAAGTCAAACGCGCCGGCCCGCATCGCATCGACCGCCGTCTCGACCGTTCCATGAGCGGTGATGACGATGACGGCCGTCTGTGGTCGCTGGGCAACGATGCGTTCGAGCAGCTCGATCCCCGACATCTCGCAATTCAGTCGCACATCGACAATCACCAACGGATAATTCCCGCCGTCGATCTTGGTGAGTGCTTCGTCGGCGTCGGCTGCGGTTTCGATGACGTCGGCGTCGTCGGCGAGCCCCCTCGCCAATCCGCTGCGGATGTTGGGTTCGTCGTCGACGATCAAAACGCCAAAGGGATCGGGGTCGGGCATACGGGTCGATTGGGGCTGCGGCAACGGTTGAGTTGGGCCGCCGATCTTAGTCGTCCCGCGACGTGGAATCGAGCCCAATAGGATGTGGGAGAAGCGATGCCGCGAAAGGCCGTCGCGCCGACGTGCAAGGTTTTGCAGGTTGCTGCAGCGGCCTGCAGAGATTCTGTGCACCTCGGTGAACGGTTCGATTTCGGCGATCTTTTCCGAGCACCGGAATTCGCACCCAAACGCTCGGCATCGGGGCGGATCGTTCGCGAGCGAGTGTTTTCACGACTGCCGCGACTCTCGTTTGGCACACTGGCTGCAATTGCGAGAGCGATCCAGTTCTTTCGCAACGATTCGTGCTTCCCAATGCAAGACGCAACTCTGAACGGTCCCTGTTCAGCGGATACCGCCGCAACTTCGCAACCTCTCGCGTTGGGTGCGCAGGATCTCGCGTCCATCATCGAACACGCCACGCACTACCTGCCTTCGCAAGGGCCGATCTCGATTTTTGTGCATCACAACACGCTGCACTCGTTCGAGGACCTGCCGTTTGAAGAGGCCGTCCTCGAGGGCGGCAGACGTTATCGGTGCGAACCCTACCTGTCCGAAGAACGCTATCATCACGAACTGGCTCGCGGGCGGATTTCGATCGATGACCTTCGCCAAGTCCTGATGGACGACCTCGACGCGACGGCTGATGAACTGATCGCGAATTTCGGAACCCGCTATTCATTGCGACTGGCGATGTTGCAAATGACGCTGCACTCGGCTCCCGATGCGGAACTGCAGTGGCTGCTCGCCGAAACCAAACTGCTCAAACGCTTCCAATCCCAAGTATCGCTCGCCCGTCGCGACCAGGTCATCTCGGCGACCCGCAATTGGATTCTCCGCGGTCGCGATTCCGGAAAGCTGCCGGCGATCGTGCAAACGTTGTTGAGCGAAAACAGCACGTCGAAACCGGCGACTTGGAACGACGATGAGTGGGAAGCCTTCACGCTCAAACTGTTGTGGCGGGTTTGCTACGACGGGATCGACAAAGCCGCTCTGCCGAGCGAACCGCCGAGTCGCAACGATTCGCTCAATGAGTTGATGTTGCAAACCTGCGGCGAAGACATCGACGCGGCGGTCAACGAAGTATTGATTCGATTCTGCGGCAGTTTTCTCGATCAGGGTTTCGCCGATTGGTCGCTGCCGGATCGCGAACAGGGGTTCGCAAAGTCGTTCGCCCGACTGTACATGCAACGCGGATCGATCCTCCCGGCGTGGATGCGTTGCCTGCGGATGGAGATGTCGTCGATCGCCAACGGGGAGTTCTCGCCGCTCGACTCGATCAACGAATCGCTCGCCGCATTGGGTGTCGACACGTCCGACCCGAATACAGTCGAAGACGAGATCACATCGGCGTTGTTGGCCCTACGCGGATGGGCGGGGATGATCTGGCAAACCGAAACCAACGCACCTCACCTGCCGCATCCGATTCCCTCAGGATCGTTGCACGAATACTTAGCGATCCGGTTGATCCTGCAGCGTCACGCGTTGGCCGACGCGGGCGAACGCCATTTCGGGGCACGCAACATTCAGGAAATTCGCCGCCGCGTTGATACCGAACTGCAACGTCACACCCGGCGAGGAGTCTTGCCGGCGTTCTGTCGTGGCCCCTCGACGAACGAACGAACCTACGTGCTCTTCCAACTCGCTCAGTCCGGCGGTTGGACGCCCGAACAACTGACGTCAATGTCGTCGCGGCAATGGGAACGCGTCGTCAACGAAGTCGAATCGTTCGGTTCACTCGAGCGACGTCGAATCTTTCAATTGGCGTACGAGCGTCACTACGCGACCGCGACGCTCGACGCGTTGTCGATTCATTCCCAACGACGACGCGAACAGGTTTCGCTCGGCGTTCGCCGACCGGCGTACCTCGCGATCTTTTGCATCGATGATCGCGAGGAATCGTTCCGCCGTCATCTCGAGGAGATTGATCCGGAATGCCGGACCGCGTCGGCGGCGGGATTCTTTGCCGTCGCGATGTACTACCGCGGTGCCGACCACGCACACTACCGTCCGCTTTGCCCGGCGATCGTCACCCCGCAACATTACGTTCGCGAGGAGCCCACGTTCTCGGCCGTTAACCTGAGTGAGAAACGGGCCGTGCGTCGACGGCGGATCGGATGGTTCACTCACCAGGTTCACGCTCATTCGCGGACGCTCGTCGGTGGTTGGGTCACGGGTGTGTTCGGCGCGCTGGCGACGTTTCCGATGGTCGCTCGGATCTTGTTTCCGCGGTTGACTTCGCGGCTCAAAAATTCGATCGGCACGTTCGTTCGAACGCCTTCGTCGGAACTGCATCTCGAGCGGATCGCCGACGAACCCGGTCAAGAACCCGACGCGTTGGGATACAGTTTGGATGAGATGGCCGACATCGTTGTCCGTATCCTGCAAGACATCGGATGCGTCAAAGATTTTCCGCCGATCGTTGTTTTCTTTGGGCACGGCAGCGGCAGTTTAAACAATCCACACGAGTCGGCGTACAACTGCGGCGCGTGCAGCGGCGGGCGTGGCGGGCCAAATGCACGTGCGTTCGCGGTGATGGCCAACGACCGACGCGTGCGTCGCCTGACTCTGCAGCGTGGCATCGAAATCCCCGACGACGTTCGCTTCGTCGGTGCCTATCACAACACCTGCAATGACAACGTCGAGTACTACGACCTCGACCTTCTGCCGCGAACGCATCGCGAGTTGTTCCGACGAATCGAACGAAACGTCAACGAAACCCGCGCACGCAACGCTCACGAACGGGCCCGTCGTTTCGAATCGGCACCGCTCGACCTGACCTTCTCCGAAGCCCTCGAACACGTCGAACAGCGATCCGAAGATCTTTCGCAGGCTCGCCCCGAATACAACCACGCTACCAACGCGTTGGTAACCGTCGGCCGACGTGATTGGACGCGTGGTTTGTTCATGGACCGACGGGTGTTCTTGACCGAATACGATCCGTCGGTTGACGACGATCGGGCATCGGTGCTGACGCGGATTCTGCAAGCCGCGATTCCGGTTTGTGCCGGCATTAACCTGGAGTACTACTTCTCGTGCGTGGACGTGGAAGGTTACGGGTGCGGGTCGAAACTGCCGCACAACGTCGCGTCGATGCTAGGCGTGATGACGGGCGCCGCGAGCGACCTGCGACCGGGACTCTCGCAGCAGATGGTCGAGATTCACGAACCGATGCGAATTCTTTTCGTCATCGAAACCACCCCCCAAATCATGGACGCGATCATCGATGCCAATCCCGGCATTGCCAAGTTGGTGAAAGGCCGATGGGTGCAAATCGCGTTGATCGATCCATCCACTTCGGAAATTCTTCGCTACGTCAACGGCGGCTACGAGCCGTACGTCGCTGAATCGAGCGACCTCCCCGAAGTCGAATCGTCTGCGGATTGGTATCGCGGCCAACGCGACCATCTCGGGTTTGCAACGGTGACGATCGACCACGCTCCGAGCCGTGATTGAACCACGCGTCTCCCCCGAAACCGAACAACCTGCCCTCCAACACTTGCACGCATGATCACACTTCAGTCCACCTTCCAAACGCTCGGCACCGCGGTGATCGTCAGCCCCGTGATTTTGCTGGCGATCCTCGGCCTGTCAGGGTTGTTCAATCGCAAGCTAAGCGAAGGTTCGATCTCGCGTCTGACTCAGGCGGCGGTATTGTTCACGTTGTTGCCGGCGATCGCGATCCTGTTCCTAATGCTCGCGACCGGGATTCGCTATGTACCCGTGGAGTTAGGCAATTGGGTGTCGATTCCTGAACAGGAATTTCACTTCAGCCTCAAGTTCGCGTTCGACCGACTGAGCATCCCGTTCGCCATTTTGAGCTGTGTGTTGTGCGGCGTTGTTGCCGAATTCACACGGCGATACCTGCACCGCGAAGAAGGCTACGCTCGGTTCTTTCTGTTTT
>JBICHZ010000215.1:0-36311 GCA_043101355.1 Rhodopirellula sp. JB044 | reverse complement strand
CCACTGGAGTTCCTGGTCGACACCCAGCAGATGGACTGACTTAATTTTAAGATCACCGACTTGCGATGTGTTCAGACTCTTCAGCGTGAGTGTTTCGCCTGGCCAATCGAATGCGGTTGCATAGAGCACCGTGTTGGCTTTGTTCCGCGTGTAACGCACTTTGATTTCCCGACGATCGAGAGCATCGCGGTAAATCGAAAACGGGCGTGTGGCATAGATCGCTTCACCGTATGTCTTCAGCCATTCGCCCATGCTCAACAACCGATCGCGATACTCTTTGGGAACGGTTCCGTCGGCTTTGGGCCCAAAATTCAGCATCAGCACACCGTTCTTGCTGACGACGTCGACGAGGGTTTCGATCAAGTAGTCGACGCTGTGATACTCGTCGTCGACGGAGTAACCCCATGAGTGCACGCTGATGGATGTGTCGGTCTGCCAGACGTTGGACTGAATGCTGCCCATGCGTCCGCGTTCGATATCCCATGTCAATTTATCCGCCGGATCGCTGCGGTCTTTGCAGCACATCACCACGCCGGGATCGCCATAGGTGCCTTTGCCCTGGTCGATCGCATTGTTGTACAGGTGAGCTGCGAAGCGTGGATGATAGCCACCGGATTTGAACAGTCCTCCGTGCCAACCCCAATCGAAATAATACAGATCGGGTTGCAGTTTATCGGCGGCTTCGATTGTCCGCGCCCACCATCGATCGACAAACTCTTGATCGCTGCGTCCTTTTGAATAGAGATCAGCGTATTGGCCATAATCAGGAAGGTGTTTGTAGTTGCTGTGATAAAAACGAAAGAAGACCGGGTTCCAGGCCATGTGGTTAGATAAGCCGAACTTCAATCCGCGTTTGGTGGCAGCTTCTTTCATTTCGCGACAGAGATCTCGCTTGGGACCTTTGTCGACCGAGTCAAACTCAGTCAGGTCGGAATCGTAGAGCGAGAAGCTGTCGTGGTGGTGAGCCATCATGCAGAAGAACCTGGCCCCCGAGTCGATTGCCAATTGCGCCCATTGATCAGCATCAAACTTCTCGGCTTTCCATAGGTCAGCGAACTCGTGATAGCCGAACTTCTCGACACCGCCGTAGACCTTTTGATGATGCTCCGCCTGACCGATGCCGCGTTCGTCCCAAAAATCATTGATGATCGCATCATCGTTTTTCTTCGGCCGGGTCTCTGGGCCTTTGCGAACGCCGTGCATGCCGCGACCATACCATTCACCGGGGAACGTTCCCTCGCCTCGAAAGGCGGGCACCGAATAAATCCCCCAGTGCGGCCAAATCCCGAACTTGGCGTCCTGATACCACTCGGGCGTTTGGTAGTCGCCGAACGTTTCCCAATTGTCCTGGTAGCGTTGAACAGCCGGGACCGTTTCTGAAGAAGAGACGTTGCTGTCATCCGCAGACACTCGGGCGACACACAACACCAAGGAGGTAAAGGCGAAGGCAAACAGTGGGTTGCTGTATAGAGGTAACATGTTTTACTCGTAGTAGGCGGGGCGAGTTGGATGGGACCGAAATGTTAGATCGACTTGCCGAGTCGTGCAAACGGAAAGACAAACCGACGCCGTCTATAGAAATGAAATGGCTTAGTTCATCCATGTTTCGAACAAGCAAGAACCAGAAAGGAAAACCGCGTGGGTGTTCCCTTTCTAAGCCCACCGGCCCGGTAGGCCGAACTCGAGCATTTTGCAGTCTGACGTCTTGGATCCCCGTATTTTCAATCGCCCGAACTCGATTCTTGGACGTCTAGCGACGTCGGCTACATCTGTTTTGCGAACCTGCTAGACGGCTTCGTTCCGATTGCAGGCGGACCGAGCTCGATGAGCCGGGAGGCGGGAGTGCCGAGATTCTCTGCATCGACGAACGTCACGCTTGCTCGCAGTGCATCGCGACCAGGAATCGCAGGCGTTTCGACTTTCGTGAAGACGCGTGAACGCCGTCGCGCGAGACTCTTTTCCCGCCGAGAATCGACGAGGCAGAGAGCGGGCAATCTTCGCAGGTGCCCACGCTCGCCGACTGTCAACGAAAAAACGCCGCAGACATTTTTGTCCACGGCGTTTTCGCTTGATACCGAAGGAGGGACTCGAACCCTCACTGGATTGCTCCAACTGGATTTTGAATCCAGCGCGTCTGCCAATTCCGCCACTTCGGCCGGTGAGGCGGGATTATTGTGGACTCGATGGATTCTTGCAAGTCCGGGTAGAACAAGATGTGGTCGTCGCGGCCAACAATTTCGGGCTTCTTTCGCGGGAAATTCCGGTCATTCAGAATGTGACGGGATATTCGTACGCGAGGGCCGCGGTGTAGTCGGCTCGGGCGGCGAAATATTCGAGTTTAGCGGCGACGAGGTCGGAGGCGGCTTCGATTGCGATTTGTTCGCGCAAGAATACCGCCAGAAGATCGGACTCGCCGAGTTCGAATTTCCGCCGTTCGACCTGGGCGAGTTTTTCCGAGATTTCGACCGAATCGGCAATCTGCTCGACGCGTTGGTAGGCTGCGTCGAGAGCGGCGACGGCGGTTTGCACTTCGGTCGAGATTTTTTCGATCGTGTACTGGCGTTTGACCGCGATCTGGTTCAGCTTCGCCCGGGCCGATCGCATCTTGCCGAGTCCCTTGCGTCGTTGCACGGGCATTTCAAATTCGAAGCCGACTTCGAGTTCGAGTTCGGACTTGTCACGTTTCGAACTGGTCGGTTCTCCGACGTCTTGAGACACGTTGGAAAACGCGTCAAGGACCGGTAGCGTTTCGTTGCAGGCCTCGGCGAGGTCGACCCGCACCTTGCGCATCTGTGTATCGAGAATCGTCAACTCGGGACGCAATTGTGCGGCGTACTGGATGTCCGCGTTGATCTGTGCGAGATCGTAGGGAACGACGTCGGGGAATTTGGGCAGTTCGGTATCAGCAGGGACTCTCGGGTTGGCGCTACCGTCGCGCAGGAACAGCGAAAGCTTGACGGCGGTTTGAGTTCTTTTGCGACGGAGGTCGGTGAGCTTCCCTTTCCGCTGCATGATGGCGCGTTGGTTGTCAGCGAGCACGGGTTCGCCGAGATCTCCTTCTTCGACACGTCGAGCGACTTGACGGTTACGACGTTCGGCGAGTTCCAACGCCGCTTCGCCGATCTCGACCTGGCGACCGGAGGCGACCCAAATCCAGTACGCGATCGATGCGTCGCGGATCGTTCGGATCACCGCGTCGCGAATCTGAGGCTCTGCCATTTGGCGATCGTAAGTCGCTCGCCAAAGATCCGCACGTCGGGCGTCGATGCTCTTGTCACGCAGCAAGGGGAGTTGAAACCCGGCTTTGAATTCGCCACCTTCGTTGGTTTGTCGCTCCTGGTACCACGGTTCGAACACACCGCGGCCGATCCGGTAGCCGCTGTAGACCTCACCGCCCCGGTACAACGGCTGGTATACGCCGAGACCGTTTTGGTAGTTCTCATAAAAGCCGAGTGGTTGGCTCTCGGAACGAGCTTTGAGTTTCGTGTCAAACGCGCCCCACGCGGCGAGTTGATCACCGGAGGTACGGTTGCGTTCCAAGTATGCGACTTGCAGCATCGGAAAATAGCTCTGAACCGACGCAACAACCTCTTGCAGCGGCAAACCGGAGCCAGTGTCAGAGGCCCCGGCGAGTTGCGGTGGCGGCAACTGCTCGGGCTCCGGCGACTCAACGTCGAGATCGAGCGAGTCGACGCTGTTGGCCTCCTGTTCTTGCGTGTCCTCCACGCTGTCGTTTACCGGTTCGGCGGCCGGTGTGGTTACTTCCGTTGTCGTCAGATCAACGGAACTCGTTTCGATCAGCGCGGCTTGCGAGTCGTCGGCTTGTTTCGCGGAGGCGAGACGGGCTAATGGTTGTCGGTGAGCGTGCTCTTCCGCGGTTTGATCGTTGGTCGCCGTTTCCGACGACGAAGAGACGACGGCGGCGTTTGCGACGGGTATCGAACTGGACGTCGCCGCGGTTCGGCCGACGTCTTTGGATGCACATCCGAACGTCACGAACCCAGCCATAGCGATGAGCGCGGATCGCTTCACCATGACTTCGCGACGGGGGCGTTTCGGTTGGGGCTGACGTATCACGTGTACTCCGCGACCGAGTGCGTTGAGTTGGTTTGCGTGTCGGAGGAAACGCCGACGGGGTTGGGCAGACACCAAGCGTTCAACCGGTGCGACACGGCTGAGCGCTGCGACGCCATCGACCGTCGCGACGGCGACGATCGGTCCAACCGTCAGAAACGGTTTCGACTGAAATCACGTGAAAGTTGGCAAGGAAGTTCGATTTCGAACGGTTCTACTCGAGATCCGATTCACGTCGTTCAGCTTGTTGCGGCTGGCGGAAGCAGGCAAGTTTTATCGACCGGGCAGGCTGTTCCGGCAAAGCGATTCGGTCGTGCAGAATTCGTGGCAGCCGAGGCGGACCGTCCCGGACGTGCACGTTCGTCCCGTAGAACTGCGCCGGCGAATGCCCACACTAGTCGGCGTGCCGGTTCTCCTCCGCCGGAGGAAAATGGCCTAGGTGCGTGATAAGGGTTGCTGGAAATTGTGTTTTTGACGAATAATCGCAAATTGCGGCAGTTTCAGTCGGATTAGGAACTTGCCGCTCCGATAGTTCCAGCTAAAGTTAGGTGCGACATTCACGACATGAATTTCGCATATGCGCCCTTTCTGAGAATGTCAACTCGATGGTCAGTCCTACCAACGAAAACGAATTCGCCGTCGCCCCGGCGGCTCAACGACGCCTCGCGGGAGAAGGTGCGGCGACGCTGGATCGTCTGGTGCGAGATCGTGTGAAGATGGAGCGGACCACGATCGTCCGTACGTTCCACCTGACGCTCGAGAGTCACGAGGGTCATCTACCGCGGGATTGGTGGCAAATCTTTACCGACGCCGCGGCGGCTCTGCAGCTCCGGCCCGCTGTGCTGGATTGTTCCGTAGATCAAATCGTTCGCTTGATCGGCGATGGTGCCGATGTGGTTGCGTTCTGCCATGGGGATCGAAGTTCGGTTTCGCCGGAGAACGACGCGAAAGATCATGCGGCGGGCGGTGATTTTCCCCGATGGCTTTTGCTGAACCAAGATTCGAAGTCACGGACGCACTTTTGGGCGTCGGATGATCGTGACGAAACGATGATTTCCGAACGGGAGCTGCGTCGCCGACTCGAGCCGCTCGCGGAAGATCAGCGTATCCGATGCATCGCGTTCGATTGGCGAGAAACATCGATCTCGGGCGGACACAGTTCTTCGGCGGGGCCGATGAAGCCGTTGACTCGGTTGACGCATCTGATGCGTCCGGAGTGGTCGGACATCTGGTTGGTGATCGTGTTCGCGTTTGTTGTCGGCCTGTTCACGCTGGCGACGCCGATCGCGGTGGAGGCATTGGTGAACACGGTTGCGTTCGGCCGGTTCGTGCAACCGATTGTTGTGCTCGCGTTGACGCTCATGTTTTTCCTGGGCGTGTCTGCCGCGATCAAGGCTCTGCAGACGTACATTGTCGAGGTGATCCAGGAGCGGTTGTTCGCGCGAATCGCGGGCGACCTCGCTCATCGTTTGCCGCGAGTTTCGGTGGAGGGTACCGACGGCAAGTATCTGCCTGAGTTGACGAACCGATTCTTCGATGTTGTGACGGTTCAAAAGGCGGCCGCGTCTTTGCTGCTCGACGGCATCGGATTGATCATGAGCGCGGCAATCGGGATGGCGGTGCTCGGGTTTTATCACCCGTTCCTGTTGGGTTTTGATGCTTTACTCGTCGCATCGATCGCGTTCCTGATCATTGTGCTCGGCCGCGGTGCTGTGAAAACAGCGGTGAAGGAATCAAAGAGCAAATACTACATGGCGGCTTGGCTCGAGGATGTCTCGCGTTGCCAAACGACGTTCCAATCGTCGGCCGGAAAGAGGTTGTCGGCGAGTCGATCGGATCGATTGATCCATGACTACTTGGTAAACCGTCGACAACACTTTCACGTGTTGCTCCGTCAAGTGATCTTCGCACTGAGCCTGCAGGCGATCGCGAGTACCGCTTTGTTGGGTTTGGGCGGTTACCTGGTGATTGCTCGCGAACTGACACTGGGACAATTGGTGGCGGCGGAGTTGATCGTTGCCATCATCGTGGGCGCGTTTGCAAAGATGGGCAAACACTTCGAGAGCTTCTACGATTTGCTCGCTTCGGTCGACAAACTTGGTGCGTTGTTTGACTTGCCGCTAGCACGTCAGGGAACCGTGTTGCACTCGGCGTTCGATGAACCGGCCGCGATCGAGTTGGAACACGTCACCTATCATCGTGGCGGAAGTTCGTCGGTTTTCTCACCCGTGACGTCTCGCATCCGACCGGGCACATCGGCGGCGGTGTATGGCGGATCGGGAACGGGCAAGTCGACTTTGTTGGATATGATTTATGGTGTGCGGCGTCCTTCATCCGGGAAAGTGCTCGTCGATTCGACTCAGCCGAACGACTTTCGATCCGATGACTTTTGGAATCGTGTCGAGTTGGTTCGCGACGGTGAGGTGTTTGCGTCTTCGGTGGAAGAAAACATCCATGTGCAGCGAACTGACGTGTCCGGTCAGGACGTCGAAGATGCTTTAGAAGCGGTCGGAATCGTCGATCTCGTCAACGCGTTGCCCGAAGGCATGCAGACTCAACTGACCAGCAGCGGTTCGCCGTTGGCGACGAACCAGGTTCGTCTGTTGTTGATCGCCCGGGCGATCGCCAGTAGCCCCAATCTGATGCTGATCGATGGCGTCTTGGACTCGCTCAGCGACGACGAAGCAGAAGAAATTTTGGATGTCTTGTTGCGACCGGAGCAACCATGGACACTGGTGATTGCCACGGGGCGGCGTTGGATCGCTCAGCGGTGCGAACAGACGATTGATCTACGGTCGAACGCGACACCGTTGCGAAGTTCGGTGGATGAAAGAGCAGGGCAGTCATGATGAATACCTCGACCGAAACCAAACAGATTGAGTCGGATCCGGCCAAAACAGCGACCGCGAAAACCGGGGGCAGTCCCGGTTCGAGCCGGCCGGAACGTTCGCCTCGGAAGAAGCGACGCAGTTCGATGATCCTGCCGGAAGCGTACGACGAACGTGCGATGCCGGCCCTGAAGCTGGCGCGATCTTCCAAGAAGGCTAGGCTGATCGGACGAACGCTGGTCGTTCTGATCGTGATCGGGTTCCTCGTCGTTGCCATCGCTCCGTGGCAGCAGTCGGTGAAGGGCAGCGGCACGGTGATCGCCTACACTCCCGCCGATCGAACGCAAACGATCCAGTCTCCGACGAAGGGGCGGATTGTCTCATTCGGCGAAGGCATCTACGAGAACGCTCACGTCGACAAGGGCCAGATCATCGTGGAACTGCGCGATCTCGATGAATCGTTCATGACGCGTTTGCAGTCGCAACGTGACGCGGGAGTTGCCCAGGTTCAATCGTTAGAAAACGTTGTCGAGGCGGCACGGCGAAATGCGACCAACGCTGAAGCCATGGCGGAAACGTTGCAGGCGCAGGTTCGGTCTTACGAGAACGTCAAGGAGCAGGTGGTCGCGTCGGCGGATGCGTCTGTGGAAGCGGCGATCGCCAAGGTGGCATCGCAGAAACAAAAACTCGCCGAGGTGCAAGCGACATTCAACCAGGCACGAGCGGATTACCAGCGGCAGAAAACTCTGTTTGAAGAACGCATCGCGTCCCAATTAAAATTCCAACAAGCCGAGCAAAAGTTCCGCGAAGCCGAAGCCAAAGTCGCCCAAGCCAATGCGGATTTGAAGGCTGCTGAGGCGGCACTGGATGAAAAGCGACGCGACCGGGTTGCCAAGGAACAGAAGGCGCAGGTTGATATCGAATACGCACAATCGACCCTTAGTAAAGCTCAGGGTGACGTGGCGAAAGCCGAAAGTTCGATCGCGAAAGCCACGTCCGACTTGAACAAGGCGCGCAAAGACTTGCTCGATGTCGAAACGAAGATCGCAAGGCAAGCGAACCAAACAGTGCGCGCCCCCGTGGACGGCTACCTCACGCAGATCGTTCCCAACCCCGGCAGCGCGGTGCTCAAGGAAGGAGACCCGATTTGCGTGATCGTTCCGGATACCACGGACCGTGCGGTTCAGATCTGGCTCGACGGCAACGACGCGCCGCTCGTCAGCACCGGGCGACACGTGCGACTGCAGTTCGAAGGTTGGCCGGCGGTTCAGTTCGCAGGTTGGCCGAGCGTCGCGGTGGGAACGTTCGGCGGAGAAGTGATTTCCGTGGACGCAACCGACAACGGAAAAGGACAGTTTCGCGTCTTGGTCAAACCGGAAGAGAATAGCGATTGGCCGGAAGACCGTTATCTGCGTCAAGGCGTTCGTGCCAACGGTTGGGTGTTGATCAATCAGGTTCCGCTGTGGTTCGAGATTTGGCGAAACATGAACGGTTTCCCGCCGATGGTGGACGATACGGCGAAAGACATCAACAAACCGAAACCGCCGAAAGTGAAGCTGTAACAACGCGAGGAGTCGTTGCCTTTGCGGCAGGCGCGTAGTGGATCTTGTGCTGGCAGGAATGTCTCGGCTAGTGCGTAGACGCGAGCGTTCCCGCGTCGTGAATGACCTGGCAACCGGTCCAACGCCGGATCAGGTCGGCGTTGGTTTGTTTTGAAGCGTCGGAATCGAATGGTTCGTTCGATGGGAACGTGTTGAGAACGATGCGTTCGATCTGCAGTCCGGCTGCGTTGGCAGCGTTGACACATGCGACCGTATCATGGATTACCCCGAGACGATTAGGCGCCACCAGAACCGTTTGCATTTGCGGCAGACGCCGTCGCAGTTGATGAACGAAATCGATGTTCAACATCGACTCGCAAATGGGACTGAACAGTCCGCCGGCACCTTCGACGATCAATACGTCGCTCGGTTGTTCGCACCACGCGTTGATCCCGTCGACCAGCAAGACCTCGTCAATCGTTTCGCCGGCCGACTTGGCTGCCTCCGGCGGTGCGACCGCAGCCACGAATCGTTGCGGGCATACGGTATGCAGGGTCATTGGGCGCCCGGCAGCCTCCCAAAGTTGTTTCGCGTCCGGTGCGACTCGCTCGCCATCGTTGGCCACTTCGCAACCGCTCGCGACCGGCTTATAAACACCAACGTTCAAGCCACGTCTGTGGCACGTTCCGGCGAGGTGTGCGGCGCAGTACGTTTTACCGACGTCGGTTCCAGTTCCTGTAAAGAAGTAGACATCCATCGCAATGAAATTTCCCAAAGTCCAGTTGGCACTCGTGCAAATGCGAGACGCTGGTTCAAAGACCGCTTCGATCGCAGCGGCGACAACGTGGATCGAAAGAGCAGCCGCTGAAGGCGCACAGGTTATCTGTTTACAGGAACTGTTCGCGACATGTTACCCGTGTCAGGCCGAAGATCACACGATGTTCGATCTTGCCGAGTCGATTCCTGGACCGACCACCGACGCACTCGCGGAGTTGGCTCGTCGTTTGGAGGTTGTGATCGTTTGCCCGATGTTCGAAAAAAGGGCGGCTGGCGTTTACCACAACACCGTCGCCGTCCTGGACGCGGATGGAACCATTGCGGGCATCTACCGCAAAATGCACATCCCCGATGACCCGCTGTACTACGAAAAGTTTTATTTTACGCCGGGCGACGCTGGTCAACCGAGAGCCTCCGTTGGCCCAGACAAACCGAACGGTTTCAACGTGATTTCCACCCGGTATGCGAAGTTGGGCGTCGGCATCTGCTGGGATCAATGGTATCCGGAGGCGGCTCGTTTGTTCGCGTTGGCGGGAGCCGACATTCTGTTGTATCCGACCGCGATCGGTTGGATCGATGAAGAGAAAGAGGAGTTCGGTGCGGGGCAACTCGATGCGTGGATGACCAGCATGCGGGCTCATGCGATCGCAAACGGTATTTTTGTGGGCGCCCCCAATCGCGTTGGAATCGAAGGACGCGTCGAGTTTTGGGGCAATTCATTCATCGTGTCACCACGTGGTGAAGTCATCGCCAAAGCAAACTCGGCCGATGACGGAATCGTGACCGCCGAATGCAGCCTCGAAGAAATGGATGTCGTTCGCACGCATTGGCCATTCCTTCGTGACCGCCGCGTCGATGCCTACAGCGACTTAACGCGTCGCTTCATCGACTGAGTTGTATTGAGAGCCGACCAGAAAGCCTTTGCATTTCAATTAGCCGACGTGCGTTCGCACCGGTTGCCGCGTGAGAACCGCGGCTAACGCCGTTCGGCTGATGAGTCCTCAAACTCGGTTTCGGCAACAAAAACCGTAGCGAAACTCGCCTTCAAACGGGGGCAACCGAGGTCATCCGACTTCAGGCGATCTCGAGCGTCACGCTCGAACCGAGTTCATTGGCGAGTTGGCGAATGCGTTCGTCGGGGCGTTCGCCACGCAAGTTTGCGATCGATTCGGGCATGGAGATCACCACGCTGCCGTCGTCTTCCTTGCGAATCTGCAACTGAGAAATCACACCGGGCATGGTCGCCGAAAACAGGTACAGCACGCGGAACATCGCTGCCAACACACGGGCCTTTTTCTGCATGAGCGGGGACGCCAGTGTGGTGATTGGCGGCGGAGTAACTTTGCCGCCCAGCCCGGTGTAACGATAGTAGTTTGCCATCGCGAGGTACGCCCGGCCCTCGTGTGAAATGCCGACGAAGCCTGCGTTGCCGATGATACCGATGTATTGTTGGGCTCGGAAATCCGGGTGTGCCCGCCACGCGATGTCGGCGAGGTAGCATGCCGCGGTGCGATACCGCCGTTCGTTCTCGGTCTCTTCGATCCCCAACGCCGCGAACGCTTGATCCGTCCACGCGGCGAGTTCCTGGCAATGTTCCGGGTTGCGGGCTCGGAGCGTCGACAAATCTCGACAGGCGACGAGCAACGAGTCTTGTTGTTGCTCCTCAGGGGATAACATCGAAAACAACACGCCTTCGCGGAGACCGAGCGATGACATCACCACACGATCGGCTTTGAGTGCCTTGAGCGTCTCCCGCATCACGACGGCACCAATCGGCAGCAAATCACGGCGGTTGCGAGACACCGCATTGATGCCGCCCATCTTGGACAAGTCATTCGTCGCGATGAACTTGCAAAAGTTGATCATCTCGGACGCAGGAATTTCGTAGTCGTGCACCAAAGCGAGCGGATGATTGCGGCTGGCGATGTGCAGTTTGGCGAGCGATCGCCATGTCCCACCGACGGCGTAGAAATTCCGTTCGATGCCGGGCCAATTCAGCGAAACGTCTCGCAAATGCGAACGGGCAATCTTTTTGGCTTCGGACAAGGATCCGTCGGACAACTCGGTCAACCGCAGACCACCGAGTGGTAGCGTGATTCCGTCGCCGAGTTCCTGGTCAACGGTAATCAGTTCGAGAGAGCCGCCGCCGATGTCACCGACGATCCCGCTCGGTCGATGGAACCCGCTTTGAATTCCCATCGCCGAATACTGCGCCTCCATCGCGCCGGTTAACACCTCAACGTGGCATCCGGTAATCTCGGTGACCGTCTTAATGAACTCGCTACCGTTGTCCGCGTCACGCACCGCCGCCGTTGCGATCACGTGCGTCTTCGTCACGTTGAGCTGTTTGGCCAGGGCGTGAAATCTTCGCAGCGCCGCGAACGTGCGTTCCACACCGTCTTCATTGAGACGATTGGTGTGCACCATTCCGCGTCCGAGGCCACACAGAACTTTCTCGTTGAACAAAACGGAAGGTGCCTGAGCCAAACCTTCATACACGACTTGCCGGACGGAGTTCGATCCGATGTCGATGACCGCAATCGGGACGAGCGACTGCAGGCGGCCTTGTGCGAGTTCAAATGGTGGCGTGGAAGAAGATATCGTACTGCTCTGAAACACTTGTCGACGAAACGGCGCGATTGCTCGCGGGGCAACAGACAGTCCGTCCATGCCACACGGGCAACACCGCGTTGGGCGAGGAAAGCCTAATGAATCGAACTAGCCGTGACAACGGTTCGGCAATCGCCACGCGAAGTCAGCCCGCGATTCGGACCCAAAGCGATGCATGGGAATGCGTGCATCACCTACGTGCCGATGCGACCCACTGCATTCACTACAGAACGAAAAAATCGTCGGCAGCAGATCAACTTATATGCCTACCGGAACGCCTACTGGCAATTAAGGCGAAGGCGAGGCGAACGCGCTTTCGATTTCCGCGAGCGACGCACCGAGCAGACGCTGAGCGATCGGGTCGAGATCCGCTTCGCTGCCTTGGATGTGCCACGTTTGTTGCACATGTTGCATCGTCTCACCGGTCTTCAACGCCGCCGCAGGAGACGACGACTCGAGTTCATAGAACGGCCCCAAAGGAGCCTCGCCGGGGGCGGGTGAACCGTCGTTGTACGAGTTCAGCACATCACCGCTGTAGGGTTCTTCCTGGTGCTCCCACATCGAATTGACAAACCCGTTCGGGGACTCTTGAACGTTGTAGGTCAACAACGTCAGCACGCCGGCTTTGGAATCGTAACTGCCGGCGATGCCCTTGGATCGCTGGGGGCTGACGCCGATCTTGCCGCGACGGGTACCGTCTCCTTTGAAGAACAACACGTCATCGCCTACCCGCAAGTAGTCCGCTGGCACTTTGCCGAAATACGTGTCGTTCACCTTGGGGCCCAACTCCGCATCATCGCCTGATTTGAACGGGATCACGACGGTGGTGTCGGGCGACGGGTTGTACATGCCGAGCATCCAGATGGACAACAGGCCGTTTTCCGGCGTCCATGGCTGGTCGCCCAAGTTGGTGATACGGTTGTCGGTTTCGTACCCGACAAAGCGTACACTGCTGGCCAAGCGTGATTGATCCGATCCATCGCTGATGAGAGCGTTGATGCCTTCTCGGTCCAACATCGTGACGCGTCGTTGGATGCCGACGTGAAACCGCGTTCCGCTGAAATTGAGAAGTTGCGTTTCATGTTCGAACATCGCCGATTCTGCGTTCTGTTCCACCAATCGAAACGGTTCGGTATCGATTGCCGGGGGCGTCGTCCAGTCTTCAAACTCGAACTCGGTTCCCGGTTTGAAGAAAATCGCGTACTGTCCGCCTTCGGGACCGAGCCAAAAACGCTCTTCGCCCCCGAAGATATAAATATGCTCTTCGAGTTTGCCCGCTCTTTCTTCATCCGACATCAATCCCCGCTCGATGACCGGCCGATTGATCCAACCAAAACTAGGCCCACCCGAACTGTCATAAGTGCTCGTCATCACGCGGCCCTGATAGGCGGGCGCGACCGCGATAGCGGCATCGTTGGAACGCAGCACCACCACATCAGTATGCTGTTTGAGAAACGAAACGTCCTCTGAAAACAGGGGAGCCGAGGTGGCGGAGTCATTGCTCTGGGCGTTTACTGTGGTGGACATGGCAGTGAACAGTAAAATCGCCCAGATGGTTGAAACGTGGTTCATTGGGCTGTTTAGGAAGACTTGTGGGATGCCGCAAAGGCTCATACGGGAAGAACCAGCATCGTAACATGCCGCTTTACGGCAGCGGTAATCGAATGCGGCACAGTGTTGCGGATTTGCGGCACAGCCGGACGGTACTCCAGAATCCAGTCATCGGACGCGTTAACGCAACTCGATCCCGAGCGGCAGCGAATCTCCAAAGATCGCGGCTTGTTCCTCGTGATCGAATTGGCCTCCTTCCTCGACGAGTCGCACAAAGTGTTCGGGAGCCGAAAGGTCGCGGAGTTGACGGATGACGCGGGTGCGATCGGTTTCCTCCAAATCACGGAACCGGTCGTTGCATCGCCGCGAAATTTGCGTCAACGCGAGAGACGCGGCAGTATGGATGTGTTGGGTCAACCCCGGATCGTCCGTGGTCTCCGGTGCAACGGGACGTAACACAGGATTGCCGAGCAAGCGGTTCATGACGTCGGTCGCGTCGCGTGCCCCCAAGACCCAATTGATCGGTCCGTATGCGGGAATCCGAGTCGCCATCCGCCCGATCGCCCACAGCAGGGCCGGGTAGAGCGAGCGGGCTTTTTTACGTTCGAGTTGTGCGAGAGCGGCACGAATGAGATCGAGCTTTTCCTGGATCGGCAATCGTTCGAGAGAACCGGCGAGTCGCCACGACTCGAGTGCCTCAGCCGACTCGGGCCGCAATCCACCGGACGTCAACGTTCGTTTGAGTACGTTGGCGAGTTGAGCCTGCTGGCCTTCGGTCAGTCCACCGGCGATCCGTCGCCACAGGACCATCGTTTCGGCGCGCGTCTGCGGGTCGTCGTGCGTGATCTTGCCGAACAACGTTCGCCATGTTGTCGCCGTACGCCAATCGTCGACGGCAACACCATAGCCCGGACGCAGTGAATAGCCGAGCAAGTTCAGCCATCGTGCCTCGTGGGCCGGCGAGCGTCGGCGGTGCGATTCGACTCGCATCAACGATTCCCAAATCCCTCGCAGCAGGACGGGCGGCCATTGCTCTCGTTTCAGATCCAACGTCGTCTGCAACCGCCGAACCAGTTTCGCGGGCTTCTCATCACCGTGGACAAAGACCGCGTCAATCTGTTGGTCGCAGTCGTGCAGCGTTTCTTCGTCGACGATCCCCGACGCTTCACCACCGCCGTGATGAGCTTCCCGATCGGTTTCCAACGTCGCGCGGATGTCGAAGTCGAGTTTCCAACGACGGGGCTTGGTCGCATCCGAGTTGGCTGCGTCCTCAGCCGAAACGCAATAGACACCGATCGTGCCGATTTCCGTCAGATGCGTTTCCACCACAATCTGCATGCTCGACTCTTTCTTGCGTTTGCGATCTTGCAATGCCGTATGAATCGGGGGCAATGCGGTCATTTCCGACGGATCGATGTCAACCACATCTCCAGGACGGTCCGCCAGCCGGGTACTACTGACCCACAGCGGAAAGCTCACGGGGACACCCACACGCAACTCCATCGGCAGTGAATCGATACGATAGGTTTGTCCGGGCTGAGCATCGGCCGGAATCATGCAAACGGCCCTCGGAGGCGAATTGGAAATTTGCATGAAATAGGTGCGGGCCAAGTTGGCGGCGATCCGTACCCCTTCGCCACGTCGCACTAGCGCGTAATAAGCCGCCCCTTGTGACACGGCAAGATCCAAACGAGGCGATTGCAGGGTTTGTGGTTTCCACTCATGGTCGCCTTCGCCAAACCAGCTCGCCAAACAAGATACGATACGGTCTTGGATCGCAGAGGAACGCAGCACGCCACCGTTGAACAACACCAGGTCCACGCGACGTGAGTCGACCTTCTCATCATCGACACCGGTATCACGATGGGCCCGTAAAAATTCCGCGAGATGTTTGGTGATCGCGGGGTCGGACGCGTACGGTAGCCCGAGTTCTTGAAAGCCGCTCTGACCTCCGACCACTTCCGCGTCGAGTGGAACGTCAGGGAAGAAGCCATCGAGCAAAACCTGATCGACTTGCTCGGCACTCACGTTGACCGCTACCGAACCGCCGATCAACGACGAGCCTTCTCCGGCAAGATGAATTGTTGTCTCAGAAGGTCGGTTGGACGAGAGCATCATCTCCTTCACGCCGCGCGAAGCGGCAACGAGTTGTTGCCAACGGCGTGCGGGAAGCGGCGAATCGAGTTTGGCTTCAGCCGATTTCGCGATCGCCAGGTCCAGATTGTCGCCACCGAGAATCAAATGCTTTCCTACCGCGATACGGTGAAACTGCAGCGACGCCCCATCCATCTCAACATCCGCTTCTGAGCCCTCGTCTTCGATCTGGTCAAGCGAGGTAGTCTTCGCGGTCGCGGGACGCACCCGAATCAGTGTCAGGTCGGTGGTTCCGCCACCGATGTCGCATACCAAAATCAACTGCCCGACACGCACTTGGCTGGCCCAGTCGTCGCTGTGGCGGTCGAGCCAAGCGTAGAACGCCGCTTGAGGTTCCTCGATTAATTGGATACGCGGCAACCCGGCTCGCGCCGCCGCGGCAACGGTTAACTCTCTGGCGACTTCATCAAACGAAGCCGGCAAAGTGATCACGACGTCTTGGTCGGCCATCGGCGAATCAGGATGCGCGTCGTCCCAAGCCAGTCGCAGATGTTCGAGGTAAGCGGCCGATGCCGACATTGGCGACTTTTTCGAAACGTCGCTGTCACCGTGCCACGGCAGCAAATCGGCGGACCGGTCGACTCCCTCGTGCGACAGCCAACTCTTGGCCGATGCGATCAATCGTCCCGCGTGTGTCGAACCCGCGTTGCGTGCAAACTCGCCGACGCGTTCATTGGCAGGCTCGACGAGATAGCGGGCGACGTTGCGGTTCTTCTTCGCATTTTCAGCCGCCGTCGCTTCGGACTCCGTCAGCGTGTAGTGAAACGACGGCAACGTCGTGCGCGACTCGAGCGTATCGAGATCCACCCACTGCGGCACCTGGAAGACCTGAACGTCGCGGTTCGGCGCGAGCGTATCGACAAACGACAACACACAGTTCGTCGTGCCCAGGTCGATTCCGATACAGTACCGCGGTGCGTCCTGTTCGTCGGACGCGCCGACATCGGGGTTATTCGCAAGATCAGCGTTGGGCGAAGGATTGTCAGTCGAGGAATCTTTGGGGGCAGACATACGGTATTCAAACGGCGGCTGGAAATCTCAGCCGCCATTTTAGACCGATGTCGAACTTCTCCCCAGACCCGGCGCGAAACGTTCGTGAATCGAGCCAATCGGGTCAGAAACGCGTTTCGTACTCAGGTTCCGCCGCAGTTTCTCGCGGGCAGGCGTCCTAGGATCGCGTTGGAGATCCGGATGCCGCAGGATCGTTGACAAGTTCCACTAACCGAAAATGGAGAGGAGATGGGCTGGTCAGAACGCCTTGGACCAACTCGCAACCATCGACCAGTCGGTTTCCAATTGGATTCCGTTAAGGTCTTGGTACAGCGTCGGAACAATCTCGGTGCTGAGCAGGTGACCGTTGTGCAGCAGCGATGCTCCGATACCAAGGTTCAGCCAATAGCCGCCGCGAAAGCTCTCGACGTTCGTGCTGATCCCCATGTCCGGGGTCATCGGATCGGCCCCGTCGAAGTTGGTCCGCCACAAGTTCTCCACCCGAATGCTCGCGGAGAAATTGTCCGTGATCAGATGGCTGTACCATTGATTCAACCGGAACTCGTCGCTCACGCTGTAATCGCGGTAGTTACGTCCGATCGGAAGGTCGGTTTGGAACTGAGTCCCGAACGAACCGAAGTCGAAGTAATGTTTCCATGTCAAACCCGGACGGGCGTTGAATGTACCTGAACCGAGTCGCATCGGATACGGCAACGCGGTCGGCGATCCGGTTGGAATGCTAGTCGTCCGGAAGATGTCGCCGGTCGGAATCGATCCGGATAGATTCAAAATCCAGTCGTCGTTGTCGTCCGTGTACAACCGCATGAGAGCACCGAGGGTCGTATCGCCGAAACCGCTGTTGTGCGTGGTAAACGTCCTGCCCTCCATGAGGCCGGCACCCGGACCACGGAGGTGATCCATCGTGATACTCGGCAACATGATCATGGTGTAGAAGGTCACATCCTCAGTCATACCACGCATGATATGCAGCATGTGCATCTCGTGCGTCATCTGCTGCGGTGTCGCCATGCGGTTGGTGACCGGATTACTCGTCGCGCCGTAGGCGATTGCGTCGGCGTCGGAAACCGTTTGTGTTCCGATGCGGTTGTCGTCCATGTACATGTTCATGTACTTGTACTCGACCATCCATTCACCGGGTTTGTGAACGTGGTCACCCATTAGAAACGCGGGAGCGTGTTTGTCCGCCCGCGATCGAAAGTCATCGTGCGCGGACGCATTCGTCAAGGTCGCTACAGACAGGGCAATCGCTACAACCCATGCATGTTCCATTCGCATCTATTTTCTCCGAGTATCTTGCCTGACGGTGTCTGGCTCCTCACTCTGGCACTATCGGAGTAACCGTGCCAAGCACGTAATGCGAAGGAAACGGAAGTTGCGTTGCAACGCGATCGGGGGCTGCCAAACCAGCAAAGTTTCGCTGACAGGCCGGCGAAGCATCTCCATTAGACTGGCGAAAATTCACTGAATTGCCTGAGACACGTTACTGGGAACCGACGAATCACTCGTCGTCTGGCGATTTGTCTGACTCACTCAGGATGACGCTCGAGGCAACGAACGAGATTCCCTGTTGCCCTTTCGTGTCGATCATCACCGTTTCGACAATCGGCTGGTTGACTTCCGTGCCTGCTCCCCACTCGACGATGAAGCTCGCCCCGCTCCCTCCGGCTTTGTCTTCGCGTTTGATCACAAACTCGGTCGACGCCAGCGGCGCGAGCTTGAGTGGTTTGTTCAGCATCGATCGGATTTCCTTGCCGCTCGTGTCGAAATACCGAACCGACGTCACCACGATCTCGTGTTCCACATCCGTGTTGCGAATGTACAGCGTCACCGTCAGATCGTAGGGAGCGCCTTCGCGATGGTACACGTGCGAATAGGCGGGCACATACAACCGCTGCCCCTCGACCGGATGCCACGGCATCGCGTCGATCTCCATTCTCGCGTCATCGCGAACGCTCGGTTCTTGCGACGGGATCACAGCCTCAAAGGACCGAAACCGAAACTCGATAAACAGAACCAACAGGACGACCGGCAGGATCACGAACAGGAAAATCAACAGTTTGAACTGGCGATAGACTGCTTCGGTGCGTTCTGCGGGGGTTTGAGTGGACATGATGCCGCTGTGGATGGGAGGTGGCTACCGGCGTTTGCTGTGAACATGTTTACGCATTTCTTGATTCCGGCAAGTACCGTTATGCGGAAACGTGTTGGATCGGACGACGTGCCCGATCGACGTTCGAAAATTCGGCACATCCCAATCCGTCCAAAGCGAGCCACAGTAGCGAGACGCTAATGCAAACCGGTTTGCAGATCGAGAATGAAGTGACACAACGTGGTGATGACGAACACGCCAATGAGATTAAGCACCAATCCTTGGCGAGCCATTTCCTGAACGGTGATTTTCTCGGATCCGAAAATGATTGCGTTGGGCGGTGTCGCCACCGGCAACATAAACGCACAAGACGCCGACAGAGCCGCCGGGATCATCAACACCGCTGGATCGTAACCTGCTCCCGATGCGGCAGCTCCCAGGATCGGCATTAGCAGCGTGGTGGTCGCCGTGTTGGATGTGAACTCGGTCAAAAACGTCACCGTCACGCAGACGAGCGCGGTCAAAATCGCTGGATGAAGCCATTGCAGCGACGCGAGCTGCATCCCGATTGTCTCGGACAGCCCCGACATTTCGGCCGCTCTCGCGATCGCCAGACCACCTCCGAATAAGATGAGAATTCCCCAGGGGATTTCCCGAGCCGTCGGCCAATCCAAAAGAGCAACGGGGTTGTCGTCCTCGTCCTTTTCACCACTGCGAATCAAAAACATCGCGACCGTGGCAGCGAGCCCGATCGTTGCGTCATGCACCATGGGAACACCGATCCATGCTGACCATCCACCATAAGGTCCGGTTCGAGTGATCCAGGCAAATGCGGTCAAGCCGATCACCACCAAAGCCCGTCGCTGCGCGGTAGTCCAACTTCCCATCGGCTTCAATTCGTAGGCGACCGACCCCGATAAACCACGAGTTAACCAAACGCCGCAAACGAGCAACATGACGACCGAAACAGGGACACCAATCTTCAGCCAAGACAAGAAGTCAACCGCCCGCGACGTCTGCAGCTCGTAGATCGATACCAACACACCATTGGGAGGCGTTCCGATGATAGTCGTCATTCCTCCAATACTCGATCCATAGGCAACGGCCAACAAAAGAGGAAGCCGCAACTTCGGTTCGCGAACCTCCTGTAGCAGCGCGATCGCGACCGGCAACATGATCAGCGCCGTCGCCGTGTTGGAGATCCACATGCTCGAGAACGCAGGAGCGAGCATGAAACCGAATACGATTCGGCGCATGGACGTCGTGCCGAGTAACCGCATCAACATGTGGGAGACGCGAAGGTGGGCCTGAGACTTCTCCGCAGCTTTTGACAGCATGAACCCAGAGAGAAACAGCAGCACGAATTTGTCCCCATACGCCCTGGCGAGTTCTGCGTGATCCAAGACTCCGGTGAACGGGAAGACAACAAACGGGACCAACGATGTCACAGGGATCGGTACCGACTCGGTGCACCACCAAATTCCGCACAGACACAAAACGCCCGCGGTCACTGACGCTTCATGCGGCAACCCAAACAAACTCGCACACAGACCGTAAACAACGAGACCCGCGACGACACCAATGACGCTGGTCAGGGTTTGGAAGTTACTGAACAAGTCCGGCTCCAGGGAGAGACACTTCGATCCGCTTCAAACCGGACATTCTAGCGCCTTTTTGAACTCCCCGCAGCCTCCGGCGTCTCCCGGTAAACACCTTCGGCTGAGGACGTTGCGGGCCGGCATGGTTACATGTGGAACGCGCCACAACGTTCAGGTTGAAAGGAGATGTTCTCGACCCGTTTGACGCAATCACGCGCTGCCACGCGCAGGCGGATCATGTCGCCGATTCGCCGGCCGAGCAAACTCGCCCCGAGCGGCGACAGGATCGACAACTTTCCCTCGACGATACAGGCCTCCTCTGGATAAACCAGCGTATACACTTCCACTTCATTGCGTTCGACATCGACCAGTTTTAAAGTCGTGTTCATCGTAATGATATCGCGTGGCATCCGCTCGGGAGGCAGCACATCAGCGAGCATCATCCGCTCCTGCAGCCGAAAGAGATGCTCTCGTCTGTCACCCAGCGCCTGAGCAAAATTGGTGTCAAGCAAACGAGTGAGCCGTTCGTAGTCGAGTTCGTTCAAATACATCGTGGATAGGTGGCAAGATGCCCGGGGGAGAGCAGAGATGGAACGGGTTCATTGTCCCTCATGGGAACACACAGGTTTTGTTTCCCGGCGACCGATGAAGCAAGACTCCGTTCCGTTCAAGCAATGCGAGCGTGCAAAGATGCACAACGAAAACTTTCAGGCAGTCAGCCGATCGATCGCAAGCAGATCGCAACGATGAAACAGAGAATCAATGCGATTTGGCCGAGCAGAATCTCACGAGGCGTGTAGTCGGCTTGGCGTCGAGGTTCGTTCGCCGACGAGAGGTGCTTGCGTTCTTTCGCTCTCGCGAGCGGTTTGGTGGCGTATTCTGGATTGCGCATCAACATGGCCAGGTTCCTTTTGTTGTTCGGGAAAATGCGATCTCCCAACGTGACGCTCGAAAACGTTCGCAAACGCAGTGCCATGACACGTCAATGCGACAAAACGCCATTGTTGGCCGCGTTTGAAGGTCCATGCAACCGAACGCGTCACGCTCACGTCAACTCAGACTGTCAACGCAGGTTTGCGCCCGCAACTCGGGTTACCGCATGGTTCGATGCGTTGCGCGGCCCCATCGTGAGACGTCCACAATGCAGTCGTGAACAGCACATCCCAATGTGTCTTCTGCTCACAATCCGCACACACGTAAGTGTGCTGAAAAGTGAGTCTGAATTCTTGGCGAATCCAGCTACCGGGCTTGCGATTAACCCGGGGAGCGAAAATCGCCAAGAGTTTCGGTAAGGTTTGCACTCGGGGGTAGGAAAAACGTAGCCGGAGTCGCCAAGACTTCGGGGGTGCGTCGCCGGTGGGGAGTCTGAATTCTTGGCGAATCCAGCTACCGGGATTTAGCCCACCGGGCTTGTGATCAACTCGGCAAGCGAAACTCTCGGCGACTTTTGCTACGGGTCCAGAAGAACCACGCCGCGTTAGTGGTCCGATCGGGCGTTTTTAGAACAGCTCTTTGATCGGGTCGCCGTCGTGCGCGATCGTGAAGGGGCGTCCGCTCGGTGAGTAGAACTCTTTACGGATCGGAAGATCCAACGCAGTTCCGATGGTAGCGTTGAAGTCTTCGACGCTCACCGGATCCATGTCCGCGTAAAACGCGTCCTCGTCGGTCTCGCCGTAAACCTGACCGCCGCGGATTCCTCCACCCGCGAGAACACATGAATACGCGGCCGGATGATGGTCCCGTCCGGCCCGATCATTCATCTTGGGTTTGCGTCCAAACTCGGTTCCGACGACCACCAACGTATCATCGAGCAATCCGCGTTGAGAAAGATCATCGAGCAACGCGCTGAGCGCCTGATCGAGTTCCGGGCCGCGGTTGCTCATGTTCGACACCAGATCACTGTGGTGGTCCCAACTGCCGTAGCCGACCTCAACGAAACGCACACCACTATCGATCAGACGACGCGCCAGTAAACAACCGCGGCCGAGTTTGGACTCGCCGTAGCGTGCGCGGACCTCTTCCGGTTCCGCCTTAATATCGAACGCCTTGAGATCTTTGCTGCGCAGCAGGCCGATCGCGTCGCGATAGAGTTCGTCGTATCCGGCGACTTCGCGATTCTGCGCCGTTCGAGCCCGAAACGCCTTGTCGAACGAACCCGCCAATTGCATGCGACGGTCGAACAATTGGTTCGTCACATAGCTCGGTGATTTGGTGTTTTCGATTCCTTTGTACGGATCACCGACCGGGACGGGAGCGTAAGTGGTTCCCAAATATCCGGGCCCCTGCCCGCCACCGATCTGAACGCTCGCGGGCAAGGATGCGTGCATTCTGCCGTGTACCTTCTGCATCCATGATCCCCAACCCGGATGAACCGTTGACGCGATTTCGCGATAGTTCGTCCGCATCAGGTATTGCCCGGGACCGTGGGCGCCGGTGGATGAATTCATGGACCGAATCACGGCGAGACGTTCGGTCATCGAGGCAAGCTTGGGTAGATGTTCACTGAACTGCACGCCCGGCACTTTGGTGCGGATCACTCCCGTCGGACCTTGCATCTTGCTGTCCGGTTTCGGGTCGAAAGTATCGAGCTGACTCATCGCGCCTTGCATGAACAGATAGATCATGCGTTTGTTGCTCTTGCTGCTGCCGCTCGACGAGGCTGCCGACGCGACGCTTTCGAGTCCACTGAGCAGACTGACCCCGAGGGCAGATTTGGCAACCGAGTGAACGAACGCGCGGCGGGTTAAGTCTTCTTGATGAGAAAGATCCATAAAAATTCCACTGTCAAACGAACGTTGGTGGATCGAACCACCGAAACAAACTGTCGGCCCGAGCGTTGGTGCTACTGGATGAACAAGAACTCGCGGGTGTTCAACAACGCCCAGATCACGTTGCCATAACCGGCGGCTTTGGATTGACGGATTTCGCTGTTAGCGATCGCCAACTCCTCCGAGGTCGGCATCCGTCCGAGGATACTGAGGAAGATGATCCGCACACGGTTGGTGATCCCTGCCGCCTGATCGACTTCCGTGTAGATGACCGATCCGGCTTCGAGCATCATGTGGGTGATGGGACCGTTGAACAGAGCGAGGAGCTGCGGAACGGTGCCTTCGGTCGATCCTTCTGAAATGATTTCACGGTCGCTCTGGCCGAACTGGCGAAGGAAATGGGCAGCGGGGAGCGGCTGTTGCAATTCCGAGGCGCGACGCAGCGTGACGCTTTGGTACTTCTGCGTGCCTTCCTCTTTGTTCATTGCCTTCTGTGCGTCAGGAACCTTGGTGAGCACGGCAAGGATCTCGTTCCGGCCAGCGTCCGCGTCGAGATCGAGAGCCGCGATGTACTGCGTGTCGTCCGGACGCAGGTAAGCCTCCGGCGCCTTGATGCTGAGCGTCAGCAACGAGTCCCAAACCTGTTCCGCTGTCATTCGCCGCAGCACCGGTCCGGGAAAGTAATACGGTTCGGCCGGATCATAACCGTCGTAAGACACCTGACGCTGATAGGTCCGCGTGTGATAAATGATTCGCATGAACTCCTTCAAGTTAAAATCCAGACGCTTCATCTCCGAAACCAAGAAGTCCATTAGTTCTGGGTTGGACGGTTCGGTATCGTCGGTGATGTCGTCGACAGGGTCGATCACTCCGACGCCCATCGCGCGTTTCCACATCCGGTTTGCGATCGTCAATGCGAACCGTGGGTTCTCTTTCGACGTCAACCACAACGCGAACACCTCCCGGCGAGACTGACCGGGTTTCAGTTTGGGGGTTTCGCCGAAGATCACGTTGGGTTTGGCAACATCGCCCGGTTCAGCGTTGCTGTAAACGTAATCGAACGGGTATTTCAACTTCCCGTAGGGCACCTCGAAAACCTGATGCCGGTTCGCGTTGACGAATTGACGGAGTCGATTGCCCTCGCGAGGTTCGAGTTCCGCGCGAATCGAGTTCACCAATTTATTGTCAGGAACATTCGTTGCTTTCGGTGGCGTCCCCGTGCGAACGCCGCCTTCGAACGCGGCGAGTTCGTAAAACTCCTGCTGCGTCCATCGATCAAATGGGTGATCGTGGCACTGGGCGCAACCAATTTGTGTTCCGAGAAAGTTGCGAACCGTGTTATTGAGATTATCCAGTGGCATACCTTTGTCGCGGAGCTTGTAACTGACTGCGGGGTTTTCCCACGTTTTTCCTTCGGCGGTTAACATCTCGTAGACCATTTGATCGAACGCGACGTTGTCTTGAAAACATTCCTTCAACCAATCGTTGTAAGGCCGCAGGTACAACCGATTGTTGCCTGTGTCGTTCAACCGCAGGATGCCCGCCCAGTAATTGAACATGTGGCTGGCGTACCCCGGTTGGTTCAACAAATGGTCGATCAACAGCGATCGCTTCTCAGGCATCTTGGACGCTAGAAACGTCCACGCCCGACGTCCTCGCGGGACCCGACCGGTGATGTCCAGATAGACCCGCCGCATGAACTGCTCGCTGGTTGACATCGGGTTGGGTTTCAACCCGCGACGAGCCAAGTCCGCTTCGATAATCTCATCAATGCGTGCGGCTGAGCGAAGAACGTCTGACTTGGTGGACGGGTCGACGGGGGCGATCTCGATTTCGACGACCGGCGTTTCCCGTTCGTTCGTTTTTGCGATCCGATTGTTCTTTGCCCGCTGTTCGGCCCGCGCGGCCTCGCGGGCTTTGCGTTCGTTCTCGCGTTTGATGGCTTGCTGGCGTTTGGTCAATCGAGGGCCCGCAGCCGATGCGTCGGCCGCGATACTAAACGTCAATACTCCGAACAACAAACAAACCACAAACTGCTTCATCGATCTTTTGCCTATGTCAGATAGGAACGTCTTTCACGCATCCGCTGCGAGAACAAACAGGTGGCATCCCGGCAAACAGGCGACACGCCGAACATCGAAATCGATTCGAATCCGCGTTCGATGTTGTGCGAAAGAGTTCGTCCGTTGCCGTCGCGATCACTGCCAAACCGGCCTCGATCGCAGTCCAGTCCAAGTGAACGGGCCGGCGCTACATCTCTGAACGCGTTCGCCGCCGTCCTGAACCCACAACGGCCACTGAAAGAACACAATATTACATTAAAGTATCTTCGCGTCCCCTTCGCGGCAAATCCAACGGCACGCAAATATTGAGCGGCTGCGGTGCTCGGGGGGGGAGGTGTCAGGCGGTGGATTCGCCAAACTGCTCACCGCAATTGGGCGTCGAACTGCGGGACGAGATAGCGAGAAAGAACGTGAACTCTCTACAGCCCGGCGTCTTTCATTAGCATTTGCAGGTCCGCCCAGGCCGCTCGTTTGGCGTCGGGATTGCGCAAGAGATAGGCGGGGTGATAGATCACCAGAACTTTGCTGTCGTGGTACTGATGAAACTTCTGTCGCAACCGCCCGATCGATAGCTTCGTTTGCAGCAGCGCCTGCGAGCTGACCGCACCGAGGCAAACGATGTATTCCGGACGCAACGTTTGCAGTTGAGCTTCGAAGTACTCGCGGCAATTGGCAACTTCGCTCGGTTCGGGGTTGCGATTACCCGGCGGGCGGCATTTGACGGTGTTCATGATGTACACCTCGTCTCGCTGCAGACGACTCGCCTCGATCATTTTCGTCAACAACTGACCGGCTCGTCCCACGAACGGTCGCCCCGATTTGTCCTCGTCGGCTCCCGGGCCTTCGCCGAAGAACACAAACCGCGGTGCAGCGTTTCCTTCGCCAAAGACGGTTTGCGTCCGGCACTGCGCGAGGGCTTTGCAGCGTGTGCAGCCCGCGACGGTCTCGGCGAGCGCTTGCAACGTCGCAACCCTCTGGGCCACCGGCAACGATTCACCGGCGTACGGGTCCGAACCTCCTGAAACGGCAGCCAGTGCGGGCCGAGACTTTGCGGCGGGTGGCGATTGAGGTGGCGTTGCGGCCGGAGCAGACGTTTGGGCCGGAGTAGACGTTGGGGCCGGCTGCGTCGCGGAGGCAGAAACGTCCGCGGGTTGGGAGGCAACAGGTGGCTCGGCGGCGACTTCGTCCGCGTCCACAAACACATCACTCCATTGCTCGACACCGACCTCGGTCGGCTGCGGCACGAATCGGATCCCGCTGCGCCGCAGGTGCTCGAACAGCTCTCCCGCCGTCGTCGCGATTTCGCCAACGGATTGGAAGTCGGATCCTGCGGCAGGCGAAACGTCGGAATTGGGGTTGGGTTGACTCAAATTGCTGATCAAAACCGGGTTTTCGTCACGATCGTGCCGCCATGGCATTCTGAATATCGGTCGCAGAGTCTAACATGTCGCCTTGGCGAGTGTCGACTCGCCGAGCGATCCGCGTTTCGCAGGCACGTCGGACGTGGCGAAGAGACACGTGGCTCGCAAAACTCTTTTCGGTGCCCTTTGCTGTTCCTGCAGAGCGGCTCGCGTCGAGCCACGCCGCTCAACCAGTTTCCTTTCGTTTAGTTCTTCCCAGATGCCCGTTCCTCAAGTTGCCATCGTTGGCCGGCCTAACGTCGGCAAAAGCAGTCTCTTCAATTGGTTGGCGCGTCGTCGCCTTGCGATTGTGGATAACTACGAGGGCGTGACGCGTGATCGGATGACGACTCTGATCGAAGCGGACGATCGGTTTTTTGAACTGGTTGACACCGGTGGAGTGGGCGTTGTCGACGCCGATAACTTGACCGCGGATGTCACACAGCAAATCGAATTCGCGATCAACACCGCCGATGTCATTTTGCTGGTCGTTGATATCCAGACCGGCATCATGCCGTTGGACACAGAAGTCGTCGAGCGATTGCGTGGCGTCGAGCGTCCGGTGATCTTGGTTGCCAACAAGACCGACCAAGACCACCAGGAAATTCACGCAGAGGAGTTCCGCTCGCTCGGCCGCGGGATGTTGATCCCGGTCAGCACCCTGCAGAACCGTGGGCGCGATGATTTGATGCAAGCGATTGTCGACCGATTGCCAGCCGACGATGAAACGATCGCTCCCGAATCGGCGATGAAGATCACGATCGTGGGACGGCGGAACGTCGGCAAAAGCACCTTCGTGAATTCGCTCGCCGAATCCGAACGCATGATCGTCAGCGAAGTCGCGGGCAC
This sequence comes from Rhodopirellula sp. JB044, assembly GCA_043101355.1. Lineage (GTDB taxonomy): Bacteria > Planctomycetota > Planctomycetia > Pirellulales > Pirellulaceae > Rhodopirellula. The sequence goes on along the minus strand of JBICHZ010000215.1, from coordinate 8,998 downwards.
GACGCGCGACAGCGTCGACGTGAACTTCGAAGTGGACGGTCAAACGTTCACCGCGATCGATACGCCCGGTCTGCGGAAACGCAAAAGCGTACGAACAGACCTGGAATGGTATTCGACCCACCGCGCCCAACGCAGCGTTCGACGGGCCGACGTGGTGCTGATGTTCTTCGACGCCACCCAGAAGACCAGCAAAGTCGACAAACAACTCGTCGGCTACGTCATGGAACATCACAAACCGGTGATCTTTGTCGTCAACAAATGGGACTTGTACTCGGGGCAGGTTCCGACCGAGAAGTGGGTGAAGTATTTGCGGCACCAATTCACGACGTTGTCGTACGCGCCGATCGCGTTCATCACCGGCCAATCGGGTAAGAACGTCAAAACGCTGCTCAACCACGCGGCCATGCTGCACAAACAAGCCAAGACGCGGGTCTCGACCGGCGAGCTTAACCGCGTCGTTCGCGCCGCAATGGAAGTCCACCCGCCTCCGATGTACCAAAACCGTCGGCCAAAGATTTTCTACGCGACGCAGGTTTCCACCGAACCGCCCACGATCGTTTTAATGTGCAGCGATCCCAACGCGTTCGGTCACGACTACCAACGATACATCCTCGGTTGGTTCCGTGATCACCTGCCTTTCGGCGAAGTCCCGATCAAACTGTATTTCCAAAAACGAACACGCGCGGATGACGAAGCACCAACGGGACGTTCGAAATCTCGCTGAGCCTGATTCTTTGCGTCTCATTCTTCGTAGCTGATGTCGCCAGACTTCAGCCCCACCAACATGAAATGCGTTTTGTGTGAAGTCGACAACGCCTTCAACGAGCATCATTTGATCCCGCGTCACTGCCACCGAAAAACGTGGTGGAAGCGGCGGTTCACGATCGAACAGATGCGAAAAACGATTTCAGTCTGCAAGATGTGTCATCGGTCCATTCACAACCTCATCCCCGACGAGAAAGTGCTCGGACGCGACTACAACACGATTGAAAAACTGAAAACGCATCCGGGGTTCGCAAACTACCTCGCATGGAAACGCCGACGTTTGGAGTAGCCCGCGTCACATCGCACGCCCCGATTCGCATTCAGATTTGCGGCAACGTTCGGTCTGGTGCGGTGACTTGAGGTGAGATGTCTTCGAGTGGCAGAAACGCGTTGCTCTCTGGATTGAATCCAAAGACTTCGCCGGATTCGAATTTGTAAACCCATCCGTGAAGCTTCAGCTCGCCACGGCCGAGCGCTGCGGCAACCGACGGATGCGTTTTCAAACTCTCCAACTGAACGAGCACGTTTTCTTCCACCGTCAACGTCAACCGACGGGTCGGGTCGGTCAAGTGTTCGTAGTTCTCCTCGACGATCCGGCGGGTCGCTTCGGCGTGCTGCAGATACGCTTTCACCGCGGGCATCTTTTCGACGGCGGCGAGATCTAACAAACCCGCCATCGCGCCGCAGTGTGAATGGCCGCAGATGATAATGTCGCGGATCTTCAACGCACTGACGGCATACTCAATCGTCGCCGCTTCACCGGCGAACACACTCGCGTAAGGCGGCACGATGTTCCCCGCTGTTCGCAGAATGAACAATTCGCCTGGGTTCGTCTGTGTGAGTCGGCTCGGATCGATTCGCGAATCCGAACAGGTGATGAACAACGCGAGCGGGTGCTGTCCCTCGGCGAGCGTTTCGAACAGCTTCTGATCCCGACTAAACGACTCACGCTGAAATTTGTGAATCCCGTCAACTAGCTTCTGCATCTCAGTTCTCCGCGAGCGATTGTTTCATGATGCCGATCTGCGTTGTGTCAGCCGCATTGCGCCCGTTCTGACATTCTGCACGAGCCGTTTTGACGGCCTGAACGATCTGTAGGTGATTAAATCACCATCGAAGGAGCGTCCGTCAACCGGCGACAGTGTAGCATTCACTGTGCGGTTCGGAGCCGGAATGCGAAACTTGATACGTGAAGTTTCTGTGCGAACCAACACGCACATCGTCCGATCGCTCACATGCGATACGATCCGCACAGTGGATTGCGAAGACATGTCGAAAATCCGGCACTTTGCGAGCGCAATAGTATCTTGGTGATGCACCGCTGGCTAAAATCGACACTGGTTGCGATACGTCGCCACAACGGGCAGACAGCGAAGCCTGCGTGGTTCGCACTCCGATATGAATGCCGTCGGTGATTCGCGCCGGCGGCATGAATTCTGCCAACCCAGCATCTGAACAACCGTCTACGCGAAGACTGGACAAGTGATGAAGATTTTGATGGTACGTTTGATTTTGTGCGGCGCGGTCGCGTTCACAACGGCTCGCATGGCGATCGGCCAAGACGGCACCGACCCGCGTTACGGGTCGGGTTACGACAGCAGCTATGACTACAGCGTCGCCCCGGCCGGAAACTACGGATACGGATACGGCGCTTACCGAGGTGGCCACGCATCAACCGCGGAAGAAGGCATGGCACGTGGGATGGCTGACGTGATTCGATCACGCGCCCAAGCGTCCGTTTCGTATTCTCAAGCGGCAACCGAAGCCGAACGGGCCCGCCGGGCGTATTTGGAAAATCGGAACTTCGCAATCAGCAGCTTTGTGGAAAATCGTGCCATCCGGGACGAGTTCCGTCGCAAACAATCCGAAGCGAAAAAGGAAAAACTCGCGGCCTACATTAAGAGCCGCGAGTACAAGCCGTTAACGAGTTCGGACTTCTACGAGCCGACCGGAAAAATCAGTTGGCCGCTCGGGTTGATGCACCCTCACGACGAAAAGGGACGCAAGGAGATCGAAGACCTGTTCGCTAAACGGGCCAAAGACGGAACGCTTTCGGCGGAAGACTACATCCGTCTGAACAAGTTGCTGAACTACTGGGTTTACCACGTGGAAGACCACGCCTCGGACTTCTCGGCCAGCGAAATAACGCGGTCGGTTCGCTTCCTGCGTCGTTTGGAAAAGATGTTGAAGGAGGACTACCAATGAGATCGGCCTCGTCTTCAGAATCTGTCTCTTCCTCCGAGATCCCTGTGAAAAAACTCTCGAAGTCCGCCCCCACCACGTTTGGTCTCTTCACCGTGAAAAGTAAAACCGCTCACGTGCTCGCCGGATGCCTCGCTTGCCTTGGCACGATCGGAACGGCGATCATCCCCAATTCGAATCTGTCGTTGCACGCCGAGGAAGTGGCCACCGCAACCGACTCGGTTCCCACTCTCGTCGAAAAGCTACAAAGCGATGACGACGATACTCGGTGGAAGGCCGCACGCGAATTGGGACGTCTCGGTGCTCGCAGTGCCGACGCCGTTCCAGCCCTCCTCGCGGCGATGCAAGATCCCGACACCGCAGTCCGGCATCACGCCGCCATCGCACTCGGACGAATCGGTGCCAAAGAAGAGAAAATCGTCGAAGCGCTGATCGCCGCCGTTGGTGATACCGATTCAGGGGTCCGCATCGCGGCGGTGAATTCGATCCGTCAACTCGTCGACGATCCCGAAGTGATTGTGCCGATGACGGTTCAGGTCATGGAAAAGGCACACCCATTGTTTGCCAGCCGAATGGTCGAAACGATCGTGATGCGTGGCGAAAAGGCGCTCCCGTTCTTGAACGCCGCCCTGAGCAACGAAAAGGCTGCGTACTGGGCCTGTTTGGCGATTGAAGAACTCGGGCCGGTCGCAGCACCGACGACCCCGGCGTTGATTCAATTGATCGGCAACACCTCCGACACTGACACGAAGGTCCAAGCGTTGCTCGCGATCGCGAAGATCGGACCGGCTGCCAAAGACGCACAAGGTGAAGTCCTGAAGGCTCTCGAGTCTTCCGACCCGTCGATCGTAACCGCAGCAGCGTTTGCTTCCGGCGCCGTAGGATTCGACGCGGCCACACCGAAACTCGAACGCACTGTGTCGAGCGACGAACCGTTGCTCGCTCTTGTATCGCGATGGGCACTCGCCAAACTGCATCCCGAAAACCCGGAATTGACGCAATCCGCCGTCGATCAATTGGTCGCCGCCCTCGGCAACGATGACCCCAGCATTCGACTCGCCGCTGCAAAGGGTTTGCAGTCTCTCAAGGTGGACCCAGAAATTCTCGGGCCTCGGTTGATCGCTATGCTGAACGACTCCGATCCGGTTGTGGCCCATAACCTCGTCGACGCACTGGCGAGTCTTGGAGAACCCGTCGCCAAGAAGGCGGGCGAGAACCTCTCCAAGGAAGAACATCAAGATCTCGCCGTAGCCGTTCTGAAAGAACTCGGCCCGAAAGCGAAATCGGCGATTCCGGATGTCGTCGAAGCACTCGCGGCAGCCGAAGGCGAGTTCCGCCGCGATTTGCAGACGGTCTGCGGTCAAGTCGGGCCGGACGCCGCAGCAGCAACCCGCGAATTGGCTCGATCTCTCAAGAGTGACGAGGAGTCGACACGCATCAGCGCCTTGTTCGCTCTAGGGAGCATCGGCCCGCAGGCGAACGCGGCAACGGGCGACGTCGAGTCGTTCATGGACTCGGCGACCGATCCGTTTGAAAAGCTCCTGGCGGCGTGGGCGATTTCCAAACTCGCACCAACCGACGAAACGAAGATCGCAAAGATCGTTCCGGTCTTAGTGAACGGTTTGACGTTCCCGGACCAACGTGTCCAAGCCGAAGCGATCATGACGCTCGAGTCTCTCGGGTCGGCGGCCAGTTCCGCGACCGACGCACTGACGGCGCTCGCAAACGACCAGACCGCGCAACCGGAGATGCGTTCACTCGCCGAGTCAGCCGCCAAAGCAGTCTCGGCGAACTAATCACGCCTGGCACGAATGGCACAAACTTAACGTTGGAGTCCAGGCTTTAGCCGTCCTCAAGTTACAAGAGAATCGCCTGAAGACTTGCCTCCAACCATTGCGGTCGATCACGCCGCTAAAGTCCGGCCAAACACGCCTGGCCCCTTTGTCGACAACGCGTAGCAACGCGACGCGGCCCGCGTTTGCGGGGCGTCGCTGACCGTTCGGACACCGTCCCCCAATGACGGCCAATCGCACAACGAGAATTATCACCTATAGCACTACGCCTCGGAGAACACTCGATGACCAACGATTCCATGCAACCCTCGTTTGGCCCCAACCTTCAAAACCCAGTGGTTCATGAATTGAACCACATGCGGAAAGAATGGTGGTGCTTCCTCATCGTCGGCATCCTTCTCGTGCTCAGTGGCATCGCGTCGATCGCGTATCCCTGGTTCACGTCCATTGGTGTGGTCGTGTTTCTCGGTGCGTTGCTGATCATCAGCGGGATCACGACCGTCATCAGTGCGTTCTGGGCCCGTCATTGGAACGCGTTCTTCCTGCAAGTGCTCGTCGGGATTGTTTACACCGTTACCGGGTTTGTGATCACGGATGCTCCGCTGACGTCGCTCGCGTTGCTCACACTGATGCTCGCCGGCTTCTTTGTGATCGCCGGTGCGTTTCGAATCGTCACTGCACTCGTGTTGCAGTTTCCCCAGTGGGGATGGCACCTTTTCAACGGGCTCGTCACAGCGATGCTCGGTCTCATTATCTTCCGCAGTTTCCGAAACCTGCCCGAGGAACCATCGGGCGTGTTGTGGATCATCGGTTTGTTGGTCGGTCTGGAATTGCTTCTCAACGGTTGGACGTGGGTGGTGCTCGCGTTGGCACTGCGGAAGTTGCCAGACCCTGAACCGAACCAGACCTAATATCGCCGGGGACGGACTTCGACGACGGCCTGGTAAACGACGGCCACTTCCGACCGATCCTTTGTGAGACGCGACGTCCCTATGCCTCACTACCCCTCAGCGGTGCACAGCCTGCGACGCGTGTTCATGCAGGCGTTCCTGGTCCACGACGTTACCGAACCGCTCGTGTCGTTTGACGATTTTGCGCCGACCGACAAGGTTGCGGAACTGATGGACGCGGGAAACTATGAGGTCGTCGGGATCCGTCGTGCCGGACGCATCGAAGGATATCTCGATCTCGCGGATATCGAAGACGGTGCCTGCGGTGATTGCATGAAACCGTTTGAGCCATCGCAGGTGATCCTCAACACCGAACCGCTTCCGGAACTCGTGCGGCGTCTGCGCGATCAACGTCGACTCTTTGTTTCGACCTTCGGACGGATCGGTGGCATCGTCAGTCGTTCCGACTTGGACAAACCGCCCGTTCGGATGTGGCTATTCGGGATGATCACCCTGATCGAGATGCGTTTTACTCGGTTGATCGATCGGTACTGCAGCGAAGACGAATGGAAAACGTGCTTGTCCGCGAAAAGAGTCGAGAAAGCGGATCAATTGGTTCGCGAACGAGACCGTCGCAATCAAAGTGTCGCTCTGCTCGATTGCCTTCAGCTATCGGACAAACTTCAAATTGTCGCGCGAAACGACGTGCTGAAGGAGTTGACCCAGTTTCAATCTCGGCGGCAGGTGGAGCAGATGGCGAAGAAGCTCGAGAAACTGCGTAACAACCTCGCGCATTGCCAAACCATCGTCACCGACGATTGGGAAACGATTCTCGCCCTGTCCGAGAATCTAGACAACGTTCTCGAGCGAACGCACGCCGATGAAGCCGACTAAAATCGCGGCGAGAAGAGCGCAAGCAGAAAGCAGACCGACCGCGTGACCAGGTTTGAGCATGACGTCGCTCGATGTCGTCAGACTTCAGAAACGCCAACAAGCGGTACGTCAAAGCCTCCTTATCGGGTAGCGAAACCCACAAGAGTTTCGGCAGCGCTCGGGTATTTTCAACAGTCGCCGAGCACTCCGCGATCGGTTCGTCAGCAAAGCTCCAATCACGCTGTGATCGGCGACAGTTCGACGGCCTACTCTTCTTCCACTTCCGCATCGGGAGATGCTTCGGAGTCCATCGCTCCCATTCTCGCTGCCTTCTCTTCAGGCGTCAGACGCCGTCGTTCGGTCGTGTCGATCACGCGGTTATCGGAGTTGTTCGAGCATCCTACAGCGATAGGAGCGAAGATGAATACGCAGATCAAAAGTCGTAGCAACATGTAATTTTTGTAGGGATAGAGGGAAAACAATGGGCGGCCAGGGGTGTTGATACAGACGAACACCGCATGACAACCATTGGCCGATGGGCGTTAGCCCCGGTTGAGGTCGGGTTGCCCGACGCAGCCACGGCGTGGCTGATTAAATCAACACCCCGCCAAGACTTTCGACGATCATCATGGCCATCCGAAACTCCTGACGAGTTTCGGATGGGCAAAGAAATGGCTGCCCCAAAACAACAGAAGCCATTTCGAGATTTTCGGCGAACCGTTTAGCCGGCTGACGTTAGTCCGGATGTTTAGTGGAAACCGTAACTAACGCCGAGCGGCCAATGACCTTGATAAACAGGTCCTAGAACTCTTCGTCGATAACTTCTTTCGCGGCGCGGGTTCCGAGTGCTCCCCAAAGACCATAGGGGCTCGCCGAACCGGGAGCACGTGCTCCAGTCTGGCCATACATGACCGTACCAACGGTGTCGTTTCCTGCTTCGATCGAATCGGTGATGAAACGGACGGCTCCATCGGCCATCAACACGTGAGCACCACCTTGGTGACGGCTGCTGACGGTATAGGTACCACCGCCCGCGGTGTTGTGCCCGACTGTGCATACCTCGCGGTTCGGCGGAAGAATCGTATTGCACATCGTCCATCCCATCGTGGCTCCGGCCCAGCAAGCGCCACGTTTGGTTTCGGCGAAGTTGTTAGCGTGCGGACTCGTACGCCAGAACTGCGGACGGCTGACTTCGATTTGACCGTTGCAGAGTTTCGGGTTGTTGGCAACGTTCGCGCCACGACGTGGTGAGGTCGTGATGTGTTCGTCACCCAAGTCACTGTTGTTTTCACCCATGCAGATCGTGTTCGAGAGCCCGTCAAGGATGTCGCGAAACGCGGTTTGGGTGTAAAGACCGAAGCAACCCCGAGCGGCGGCTTTGTATTCAGCGTCGGCACGCACGTTTCTCGCCCAGCTTGTGTAGGGACCGAGGTGCATGTAATCGATCGCGTCGCCGTAGCAAACGCCGTAGTTTGAACGGCCCGCGAGTGGCAATCCATACCCTGGGTCACTCGGGCAGCGGAACGTGACGACGTCGGTGAAGGCTGGCGTCCAATCGGTAGTGTAGTTGTTCGTTTGAGCGACAACATTCCAAGGAATGGCACCGAACGCCGGATACGTTTCGGTCGTTCCGCCACTGGTCACAATCAGCGGATTGCTGACCTGTTCCCACAACGCCTGTTGCTCAACGAACGGCAGGAGAGCGACCTGAGCACTGAGTCGTTCGTGCTGGAAATCGTGCTCTTTGGGCCAGTTCGTACCAATCGCACGCTGGGAAATCGGCCCCGTGCCATGCTTGGGCATCTTCTTGTAAGCGGAGTGGTAGTTGTGGATCGCTAGTCCGATCTGTTTGAAGTTGTTGCTGCAGCTCATTCTCCGAGCGGCTTCACGCGCGGCCTGAACCGCCGGCAACAACAAACCGACCAAAACACCAATAATTGCGATAACGACGAGCAGCTCGACAAGGGTAAACCCTTTGCGACTGACGGGGGGACGATGTGAATTCGACATCGAGAAGCCTTTGCTATTTAGGACGAATTAGACAAGCGCAGGAGCGTGGCAACGCCCGCTGACATCCCCTTAAGCGAAGGTAAAGGCACCGATCTATACAGACCTATCAGGATTTTCGACAAATTTCTTGGGTACTTGCGCGTTTTGGCTCGATATCAACGATCAAGCTTCGCGGCGTTTTCAGATTGAACACGACAGGGCGGCACACACCCGCCCGAGAGAACAGACTCCCCGCCCTCCTTGCGAGGGCCACGCGTTTCATCAATAGGCCGTTGGCGTCTCTATTGCCATCAAGGCAAAACCAGCGCTAGCACGCCGACGGCGGTTGTCCGTTAGTAGAGCACACCGTCGACCGGTTCCAACTTATCGGGAACATCCGTTTGGCCGAGCATTTGTCGAACATTGATTTCGATCGTTCGCGAGAGGCTGAGCATCGGCGTGTCGGACGGTTTGTTGCTGAACGGG
>JBICHZ010000214.1:0-3617 GCA_043101355.1 Rhodopirellula sp. JB044 | reverse complement strand
CACCTTCTGCTCCGGTTCCTTCTCATGGCAACGCTCTGAATGAGCAGCCGAGCAACGAGACCTTTCACCGACCTCCGCTTCCTCGGTCGGTAGAATCTGCTGCATTACTTCGTTCACCGCCCACAATGCCGCCTTGCGGCTCGAATCGGCGGCGACGACACGACGAAAAGTACCTGACTGCACGTAATATTTGGCCATTGAATCGTTCCTTGAAGGGTAGGTTGCCGGGACAACCAAACTATCGGACAGGCCTTGGACACGTTTGGTCATCGGCGACAAAACTGCACTCGCGGGTACAACTGTGGGCGACCACCATGCATGGTAGACTTTTCGTCAAAACCCTATCGACGCGGATAATCGATACCCCGCTTTTCGATCCTCCTCCTGATCCGAATCTATGCTCACACACCACGGCGCCTACGACGGAGTCACCGGTTCATGCCACCAACTTTCCTGGGAGGAGGGCCGCTCGAGCCTGTTGGTCGATTGCGGGATCTTTCAAGGAAGCGATGCAAAGAAACACCCCAACCCGGAAATCGAATTCTCGTTAAAAGGGATCAAGAGTCTATTGCTGACTCACGTGCATATCGACCACGTCGGTCGATTGCCCTACCTCATCGCGGCGGGATTCGAGGAGCCGATTTACTGCAGTCTTCCAACCGCAAAGCTGCTGCCGTTGGTTATGGAAGACGCGCTCAAGATCGGGTTCACACGATCGAAACGATTGATTTCGAAGTTCACCCACCAGATCAAAAAATTGCTCCGCCCGTTGCCTTATCACTCGTGGAAAGAAATCCCCGGTGGAGCCAAAATTCGTCTTCTGCCAGCCGGCCACGTTCTCGGTTCGACGATCTTCGAAGTCGAACTGCCTGACGGAAAGCGCGTCGTCTTTAGTGGCGACATCGGCGCCGGAACCAATCCGTTGCTCAACCCACCGATCAGTCCCGAGAAGGCCGACCTGCTGATTCTCGAGAGCACCTACGGCGACAAACTCCACCCGCCCAAAATCGATCGCCAAGCCGAACTCGAACGAATCATCCGACACACTCTCAAAGACCGCGGCGTGACGATCATCCCCGCCTTCTCTCTCGGCCGCACCCAAGCGCTGCTCTATGAACTCAACGGGATCTTCGAACGTGTTCAGGCGACCGAGAAACACACGCTCATGAAACAGATTGATGTCATCGTTGACTCGCCATTGGCGACACGTTTCACATCGCTCTACAAAGACATGAAAGAACATTGGGGCGAGGAAGCTCAAACGGTACTCGAAACCGACGACCAACCGCTCGTGTTCGAAAACCTTACTACCGTCGGCAGCCATTCCGAACATAAAGAAACCATCAACTATGTCGAGAAGCACGAGTTACCCGCCGTCGTGATCGCGGGCAGCGGGATGTGCACCGGCGGACGAGTAATGAACTACCTCAAACGATTCATCGGCGACCCACGCACCGACATCATCTTCGCCGGATATCAAGCCGGAGGCACGCCAGGCAACTACATCTCGCGAGGCAGCGATTGGGTGCGTCTCGACGGTCGCAAATACACCATCAACGCGGACGTGCACCAACTGACCGGCTATTCCGCCCACGGTGACCAAAGCGACCTGATCCGGTTCGTTGAAGAGATTAAAGAACCCGTCGGTGAAATCCGATTGGTGCACGGTGACTACGCCCCGAAACGAGTTCTCACCGCCGAACTGACCAAACGCGGCTACAACGTTATCTGACTCAACCTCGTACGCGGAACGCCCTCGGGCTCACAGATGGAATCATACAAGACAGTAATTATTGGGGCAGGATTAGCCGGTCTGGCTTGTGCAAAACGTCTGGCACTCGCCGGTGAACGTTGCACCGTGCTCGAAGCGACCGACCGCGTCGGAGGACGTGTCCGCACCGATCACGTCGAAGGCTTTGCACTCGACCATGGCTTTCAGGTCCTACTAACGAGCTATCCCGCCTGCCGAGAACTTCTGGATTACGCGTCACTGGAACTTTGTCCGTTCGAACCAGGAGCACTCGTTCGACAAAAGGGGCAGTTTCGATTGCTCAGCGATCCCTGGCGACGCCCTCTCAAAACTTTCGCAACGGCGACCAACCCGGTCGGCACCATCGGCGACAAGCTGCGAATCGCAAAGCTGCGTCGGGATAGCCACCAAGGTGCGCTCTCCGATCTGTACGCGCGCCCAAATACGAGCACCGAGCGGCGCCTCCTCGAATACGGTTTCAGTCAGAAATTCATCGACGAATTCTTCCGCCCCTTCCTCGGCGGAGTATTCCTCGACGAGTCGTTGTCCACGTCGAGCAGAATGCTCGAGTTTGTGTTTCGAATGTTCGCCGATGGCGAGATCGCGGTTCCCGCAGGCGGCATGGCGGAGATTCCACGACAGTTGGCAGATGGCTTGCCACAGGGAACGTTGCGACTAAACAGTTCGGTGACCAAACTCGAACGAGTCCAGCCTCCCGACAATTCAGGATCACCACGACACCGCGTGCTTCTCAACGACGGGTCGATCGAATGCGACCGGCTCGTGATCGCGACACCGAGCAACGCGGCGGCTCGCCTGCTCGGACGTCCTGAACTCACGACTCAGTGGTCCGGGACGACCAATTTGTATTTTGCCGCTCGTTCATCACCGAATAGAGAACGTTTGCTAATGCTCCGCGGGGATGAAGCCGGTCCGGTGCAGTCCGCCGTCGTTCTCAGTGATGTGGCGAAACGATACGCCCCAGCAGAAAAGAGCCTGATCTCGGTGAGCGTCGGTGACGACAATTCGGCCTCGGACGTAACCGATGACCACGAACTCGAATCACGCGTCCGAACTCATTTGGCCCACTGGTTTGGCAGTGGCGTGAGCGAGTGGGATTTGCTCAGGATTTACCACATCCCCTACGCACTACCGGTGATGAACATGAAAGACATTCTCAGCCAAGAGAACACTTTTGGTCAGCCGTCGGATCAAGAAACAACGACCAACCTCTTTGTTGCTGGAGACCACTGCGAAACGCCCAGCATTCAAGGCGCGATGAACAGTGGCCTCCGGGTAGCGGAGCAACTCTTGACGATCAAGAGCCCTACGTAAGGGATCGTTCGGCAGACGGTGCTCTATACCTCTTGTGCTTGAAGCATCCAAAGGTGCTTCTCCATCGGTGCGGCAATCCCGATGCACAAATCTTCGGAAACAGGATCGAGGTCACCCAACTTTTCAATCGATGCCCGAAGCGTATCAACGGCGGTCTTGATCGCGTCGGCAACGTGCTTGACCGTGGTCGGGACGTCTTGGAAACCTTCTGGATACGCCTTCAGCTCGCTGTCACTATCGACCGTTGCCGATCGTCCGTCTGCGGAAACGCCGAGCGTTGCGATTCGTTCGGCCAACTCATCGCTACCGTCACGCGTGGTGGCAATGATTTCATCGAGCTGCAAATGGACGCTGCGGAAATTCGTCCCGACAACGTTCCAATGAGCCTGTTTCATCAACAGCGCCAAGTCGACAAAATTCACGAGGTTTTGCTGAAGAATCGCGGTCACCTTCTCGTTATTTTCCGACGAGAGGATCTCACGTTGAAATTGCGATTGCGTCGTAGTAGTCGACATTTTCTTTCCTTTATTAA
>JBICHZ010000213.1:0-24768 GCA_043101355.1 Rhodopirellula sp. JB044 | reverse complement strand
CAACACGATCGAGCGGGTGCTGCAGGAGATCAAGGACCCTGAGTTTCGCCTCGTCATCGCGCTCGCCCGTCATGCTGGTTTTCGCACTCCATCGGAAGCGAAACGACTCCGCTGGTGCGACGTCAATTTCAGCAAGAAGTGGATGCGAGTCCGGAGCGAGAAGAAAGACGGCGACGCTTGCGCCGGCCATCGCCCCTGCCCACTGTTCGACCCGCTGCTCCCTTACTTCGAGGCACTTCCAGACGAGACTCGAGCCCCCAACGCATTAGTACTCCCATCGCTTAACGGTGGCGGGATGAAAAACCTTCGCACTGAGTTTGCCCGGGCGATCGAACGCGCCGGGGTGCCACAGTGGCCTCGCATCTTCCAGAACCTCCGGGCGAGTGCCCTCACAGACCTTGCGGAGGAAGCTCCGCTCGCGGATGTGTGCAAATGGCTCGGTAACTCGACTCCCACCGCGGAGCGGCACTACTTCATGGTGAAGGGCGTCGAGCTCTCAGAAGTGAAGGAGACAGGATGAGAACGCGGTTTCCCGGCCCCCCGACCTTGTTCGGACCCCACGCGGAAAAGTGGTACCAAAACTGGTACCACTCAGGCCGAATCAGACTGTTTCGGGCTGTGTCACGCTGTCCGCGTCCTCCGTAAAACACGGTATTTCTCGTGTTTTACGGGGCAAGCAGTACCCCCACTAGGACTCGAACCTAGGACCCAATGATTAAGAGTCATTTGCTCTACCAACTGAGCTATAGGGGCGGTTGTGGCGGTGCCACTGGTCGGGTTCGCTGCGGACCGGACCGATGTGGATGGTCGCGGCGAATTTCCGATTTTGCGATGGGTGTTCCGATCCGTCAAGCGGATAGAACGATCGCAAAGAGGCGACGGTGGGATTCGAACCCACGAATAAAGGATTTGCAATCCTTCGCCTTAGCCACTTGGCCACGTCGCCTTCCTGATTCGTTGGCCCTGCCTTCGTCAACATTTGCTTCTGGTCGAGGGTCACCTCGAGACAGAAAAACGTTTTCGATGAGGACGTTTGGGCCAACGACAAACTTTGCAGAAATTGGTCCGGTTAGGAAGACCGGGTTGCCCCGTTTTTTTCCTTTCTGGTCTCAATCTCGTTGATAACCGTCTATTCGACACTTTCCTGCCAAAGCTTGAACTCGCCGCAGGAAATTTTTTCGATCAAACGGACGAGATCGCTTGCTGGAGTGCAGCCTTCGGCCGGATGCCTACGAAACTCTCGGAGACTTCGCCGTTTTTGAACAGCAACAAAGTTGGGATGCTGTTGATGCCGAACTTCTGCGCGACACCGGGGTTCTCGTCGATGTTGACTTTTCCGATCGAGACACCAGGGTTCTCGTCGGCCAACTCGTCAATCATCGGCGCGATTTGACGGCAAGGGCCGCACCAGGGTGCCCAGAAATCGACGAGGACTGCCGAATCGCTGCTGAGGACTTCGGAGTCGAAATTTGCATCGGTGAATTCTTTGACGGCTTCTGACGCCATGATGGGATCCTGTGATTTGAGTGAGGGGGTTGAATTGTCCAGTGATGTCAAACGTGGCTACCGGGCAAATCGTTCTCACAGAAACGATCCCCGATCGAGGCTCCCGACGATCACGTCGTTTGGTTACGGAGTCTCTGAAGACACAATTTACCGTCTGAATGTTCGCACACCAGAGGCGTCCGCCTGCGACGCCGCGTCGCCCGGCCAAGATGGCAGGATGGCGTCGCGTTCCGAGCGGGCCGACTAAGGCAGCAAACACTGGGCCAACTGGTCGAGGATCACCGCGGTGGCTCCCCAAATCCGTAGCGAATCGTATTCAAACGCGGGTGCCGCGAACCGAATATGGGCGACTTCTCGTTCGGGGTTGGCAGCGGCGTGAACCGTCCTGCGGTGCCACATCGGTCGAACCCGCGACTGGGCGAGCACGCCGTCGAGAGGCAACGCGATGACCTCATCGACCTCGCCCGGATCGGGTTTCCATTGTTCGTCGGGTTTGTGCAGCACACAGACCACCGGTGTCACCACATTGTCGCTGGCGTAGACAAACTGCCGCGGCAGATTGCCACAAACTCGGTAAACCGCAGCGGGCAGGCCGAGCTCCTCTTCGAATTCACGCAGCGCGGCTTCCCGGGGGCTCTCGCCGGGTTCGATGCGGCCGCCGGGGAAGCAGATTTGCCCGCCATGATGACGCAGTGCGTGAGGACGCCGGGTCAGCGGGATCGTCCATCCTCGATCGGGGTCGAGATACATTCCCACGGCAACAGCGGCTCGTCGTGACTTCAGTTTCGCCGGTCCGCGATGGCGCCCATAAGCGAGTTGGGGCGTCATGTTCCACCGGAGCGGTTCCCGAGCAACAGATTTCGCGGGACCCGTTTTCTGTTTGCCAGGTTCACCTGAACCAGTTTTCCCGGAACCAATCTTCCTCGGGCCAGAGTCCCGGACGCTCGCCAATCTCTCGGTGAGCGTTTCGGCCATTTGCAGAAGCGGCCGGTCGGCGTCGCCGGGCGAAGCGGGCCGCGGTGTGACCAAACGACCGGGACGGACCGGTTCGCCGGTGATTGGGTGTTGGTTCGGCGGGGGCGTGTTCAGATTCACCGTCGTGTTAGATCAAAGATTCGAGCAGTCGACGCAGTTTACGAAGTTCGACGCGGTGGTCGTGACCTTCCA
The DNA here is from genome assembly GCA_043101355.1 of Rhodopirellula sp. JB044. GTDB lineage: Bacteria > Planctomycetota > Planctomycetia > Pirellulales > Pirellulaceae > Rhodopirellula. The sequence continues at coordinate 22,095 of JBICHZ010000213.1, read as the reverse complement.
TCGGAGTCATGTCGACCGTCAACGCTCGATTATACTTCTCGCGTTCGAGCTGGGTGACGATCTTCCCGTAGTCGATCTCGCCCTGTCCGACGCTGACTTGGAATTTGTCTTTGCCGGTGTCGCGCAGTTGAACGTTGGTGACATACTTGAGAAGTTGGTCGAATCCTTTGCCGACCGCCATCGCTTTGGCAACGGCAGGGTTTTCGGCCGAGGCGATCAACGCCACGCTGGGGTCGAGTGAAATTCCCAATCCGTCGATGTTGTTGCACAGCACGAGCAGCGTATCGGGGTCTTCGCTAAGGCATCCGAGCATGCACCGCACACTTAGCCGCACGCCTTCCCCTTCGGCGATCGCGACGAGTTTTTTCAGGTGCTCGACTTCCTCGTTGAACGGGGTTCCCTTTTCGGCCGACGGCACGGAAATGTTGACCACTTTGGTGGCCTTGGCGATTCGGCACATCATGTGGAACTGTTCGTAGTGCTCATCCCCGGTGCTCGCCAGTTCGAGACGATAGCCACTGATGTCCATCCGGTGGGTGTACCGCAGAAGCTGGATCGCACGATCTTCATCGACCAAAATTTCGCTGGGTTTGGCAGGGCCGATGGATTCCTGGACGGCGATTTCGACTGCGGTGAAGTCGAGATCCTGAAGCAGCTCGATCGCAGCCTGAAGTTCCAGATCGGGCCAACATAGAGTCGAGGCGGCAACAAACACGCGGTGAGTCCTTTCGAGTGAGCGAGCAGTAAACAGCAAGCAGTAAAACAAGGTGGCGGGGCTCGACCTAAATTGCCCAGCCTGGAGGCTTTCACTCTACAGTGACCCTGCCTCGCAAGTCCAGCCGAGTCGGTGGAATCTGAATCGGCAGGTGCCGCAGGGCCCGAAAACGCCATGGGGGGGTCGCCGGCGAGACTATGATTTTGGGGTTAATTTGTTGTTTTGCTTCCTTGGTGCGATGATTCGGACTGAACATGTTTACGGAAATTGATGGCAGTCGGAAAGCGATCGGTGATGTCGACGTCCTCTACCACGACGGGCTCTACCATCTCTTCCACCTCGTCCTGCCCAATCACGATTTCATCGCCCACGCGGTCAGTACCGATGCGTTGAATTGGCGGCGGGTCAACAACGCGCTGTTCATCGGCGATCCGGGGAGCTGGGACGACCTGATGCTGTGGACGATGCACGTCTCGCCGGATCCTCACCAATCGGGACGGTGGCGAATGTTCTACACGGGACTGTCCCGGCGCGACCAAGGCAACTACCAGCGGATCGGGATGGCGGTCAGTGACGATTTGATGCACTGGACCAAATCCGCGGTTCACTGGGTTGATCGTCGCGGGGTCAACGACCCCGAACGGGTAAAAGAGGCGTTGAAGTTGAGCCGGTCGCAGGTCACGCCGAGCGAGGACGCTCCGTTGGATGAAAACAGTTGTTTTCCGCTCGAGCCCGATCCGCAGTACTACGAGGCTTCACTGGAAGAAGGCCGCCACTGGATCAGCTTCCGAGACCCGTACTTCTATCACGATGGCGAAAACGGATGGTTGATGGCATCGGCGAGAGTCAATCACGGCCCGATCGTCCGCCGCGGGTGCGTTGCGTTGATGAAGGAAGTCGAACCGAATCATTTCCAAGCGATGCCACCGATGCATCACCCGCGTTTGTATGACGACATCGAAGTACCGAACTTGATTCGTTTCGAAGAGGATCATTATCTGATCGGCAGCATTCGCGAAGATGCCAAAATCCGATACTGGCATACCGATCACATCCGTGAGCGATGGCAGAGTTATCACGACAACGTGTTGCTCGCCCAGGGGAACTACGCCGGACGAGTTTGCCGTGACGAGCAAGGTTGGCTGCTATGGAATTTCTATTCGATGTCGTCGAAGGACCGTGTCTCCGACAACATCATGCCCCCTCCCAAACGACTTTCTCGCGATGACGACGGGTTGCTGCGCGCGGTCAGTTTTGAAGGCATCGATGACTACATTGTCGACTCGATCGATGCCAAGTGTGTTCACGGTTTAATTGAAGACCTCGACGATGCCGGGGAGCGATGCATTTGCGGCGACGGCAAACTGGAGGTCGCGTGTGAAAGCGGGTTCCAAGCGTTTGTTTTTGACGGCGTGATGAAGTGCTTTCGCTTCTCGGCGAACCTCTGTCTACAAGGTCTCGGCAAGTGCGGGTTGGTGTTCCGGGTCGATCCAGAGACGCGCGACGGTTATTACTTGTCACTCGATCTCTACAAAGGCGTCGCGCAGCTTCGCGGTTGGGGCACCAACGGCGAGAGCAGCGGCGAGCACATGATGCAGTTTGATGCGTTGCAGTCGGGATTCTGGCACGGCAAGGCTCGCGGGGAAGCACACGTTTCGCTGACCGCGTTCGGCAGCTATATCGAGTTGTCGATCGACGGACGCGTGGTTCTGTCGCTCGCCGACCATCGTTTTTCCTCGGGACATCTGGGCGTCTACCTCGAAACCGCGGTGCTCTGCCTGTCGGATATCGACATCGTTCGTTTACGATCGCCGAGCCAAACGGACGAACATCTGACCAGTGGTTAACGCGACCGGCGTCCTTTTCCCCGCCTCACAAGCGGGCTAGTAAGATGAGCGATGGTGACTACGATACGTCTGCGTTGCAGGAGAGCCATCTCGCCGATCGCTCTTCTAAAGTGCAATGTTCGCGGTGCCTCCCGATCGCGGTGCCGCCCGATCGCGGTGCCTCCTGATCGCGGTGCCTCCTGATCGCACCGTCCCTCCCCATTCCGTCCCACCTTCTGAGTTCGCTGGAGCCGTCGATGATTCGTGAAACTTCTATAGCCGCCATGTTGATTTTGTGCTGTGTCGCACCGAGTTCGGCGGAAACGCCCGCGTCCACCGATTCGCAACTGAAACCCATCTTCAACGGTGAAAACCTCAACGGTTGGAGCGGTGACCCGCGACTGTGGTCGGTCCGCGATGGCGTCATTCATGGCGAGACAACGCCCGAGAAATCGACCAAGGGCAACACGTTCCTGATTTGGCAAGGCGGCAACACAGCCGACTTCGAACTCGAACTTTCGTTCCGCTGCAACGCAACGAACAACTCGGGCATTCAGTATCGATCCGAAGTAATCGAATCGCCCAAAGCTCGCAACGAGTGGAGCCTGAAGGGCTACCAACATGAAGTCCGCAACGAAGAAGACTTCCCGAACATCGCCGGATTTATCTACGGCGAACAACTCGGTCGCGGCCGCGTTTGCCTCGTCGGCGAAAAAGCGGTTCAAGAAGGTGACGAGAAGAAAGTTCTCGAAACGCTGATCACGCCGGAAGAGTTCAAAGAGTTGTTCCGCCTCGACGACTGGAACGATGTCCGAATTGTCGCCAAGGGTCGTCACATTCAACACTACCTCAATGGTCGATTGATCCTCGATTTTACGGATTCGCCCGAGAAGGCTCGCCTCGACGGAGTCCTCGGACTGCAACTGCACGCCGGCAAACCGATGTGGGCTGAGTTCAAAGACATTCGCTTTCGCTCGCTCTAGCGTGAGAGCGTTGGCGGACGATCGGGCTGACGTGGGCAAATGCGGACGCGATTCTTTCGCATTCGAATCCTAGGCCGGACCAAGCGCAGCGCTGTTCCGGCATTTGTCCGATTGACTTCGGCCGATAGCTTATGGCCGCTCTCTCCTCCGGTGCCTAAGTTGCGTCGGAAGACCGATTGGTTTTAGGAAAGGTCCTGAGCCAGCAAGACTCGACCAATCGAAGACGAGGCAAGAACGATCCAGGAGGACGGTTCTCAATCGTTGACGGCCGGATATGATCTTTTCGGATTGAAAAGCCTCGATCATTGAAAGCCGGCGAGTTGAAACACCGTAGTACACGAGAAGTTGTCGAAGACCTCCGTCGCGGCCAACGTTTGATCGAAGTCACCGATGAAGTCGATCCCCACTTGGAGATCGCTGAAATCCAGCGGCGAGTTTACGCAAACGGTGGCCCGGGATTGCTGTTTTCGAACGTCCGCGGATGTCGTTTCCCGATGGCGTCGAACCTATTCGCGTCACTCGAACAGGCCCGTTATCTGTTTCGAGATACGCTCGATGCGGTTCGCCGTTTGATCGAAATCAAGATCGACCCTTCGGCACTCGCCAAACGCCCGATGCGATACGCAGGCGTGCCGTTGACTGCGATGAAGATGCTGCCGCGTCATGTCCGTCGCGGGGCAGTGACCGCCAATCAATGCGGTTTGGCCGAGCTACCGCAACTGAAGTGTTGGCCCGACGACGGGGGCGCGTTCGTGACGTTGCCCCAAGTACTCAGCGCCGATCCGTTGGCCCCGACGAATTTGATGCGTGTGAATCTCGGCATGTACCGGGTACAACTCTCGGGCAACGATTACGATCCCGATTCGCAGGTCGGGCTACACTATCAAATTCACCGCGGTATCGGTGTGCATCATCGCGCCGCGATGGACCGGGGTGAAAAGCTCAACGTCGCCATCACCGTCGGCGGGTCGCCCGCGATGAGCCTTGCCGCCGTGATGCCGCTCCCGGAGGGCCTGACGGAACTGACGTTCGCCGGTGCGTTGGCGGGACGGCGGACACGCATGATTCGAGGCAACCACGCACCGGTGTATGCCGATGCAGACTTTGCCATCGTCGGCACGATCGACCCGACAGCCACGATGCCTGAGGGCCCCTTCGGCGACCACCTCGGCTACTATTCGCTCAAACACCCGTTCCCATTCATGCGGGTGGAGAAGGTTTGGCACCGTAATGATGCGATTTGGCCGTTCACCGTGGTTGGACGCCCACCGCAAGAGGACACCACGTTCGGTCAGCTCATTCACGAATTGACGGATCCGATCATTCCGAGCGTGATACCGGGAGTGAAAGCCGTGCACGCGGTTGATGCATCAGGGGTACACCCATTATTGCTAGCGATCGGCAGCGAACGATACATGCCGTACCTCAAAACGGCCGAACCGCAAGAGTTACTCACTCAGGCAAACGCGATCCTCGGGAACGGGCAATTATCGCTCGCGAAGTATCTTTGGATCACCGATGACCCGAATGACGACCTAACAATTCACGACGTTGCCGGTTTCCTTCGTCACATGCTCGAACGAGTGGATTGGCGTCGTGACTTGCACTTCCACACCCGAACGACGATCGACACGCTGGACTACTCCGGCACGGGTTTGAACCAGGGATCGAAAGTCGTGATCGCGGCCCGTGGTCCCGCGCTGCGTGCATTGCCGAGCGAAGTACCCGCGGAGCTACAGCTCCCCGACGGATACTGCGACGCCAGAGTCGTGATGCCGGGAGTGCTCGCGATCGCAGCCCCCAAACATGAAACCGACACCGGTCGCCGGCAGATCGAGGAGCTCGCCGAGAGTTTGTCGCACCAGGAAACCGCAAAGGCGTTCCCGCTGATCACGATCTGCGACGACGCCGAGTTCGCAGCGGCGAACCGAAACAATTGGCTGTGGCTGACGTTCACACGCAGCAACCCGGCGATCGACATTGCCGGTGTGGATGAGTTCGTCGTCGACAAACATTGGGGATGCCGCGGCCCACTGTTGATCGATGCTCGGGTCAAATCTCACCACGCACCTCCGTTGATCGAAGACCGCGAGACCACAGCAAAAGTCGACGCTCGGGCGGGACGCGGCGGAGCGTTGGCGGCGTATTTGTAGGTGGTTGAGACATGTCCTGAGCTTGTCGACTCTGCTTGCGGTGAAACAGCACTTCGTAGTGGGACTCAGCATCGATCAGACGATGCCACCTTGCGGGTATGTTGGTGACAAGTGATCCTGGTCCGACGTCTGGCGACTCCGGCTACTTATCCTGAACCATGAATGACATGGATGAAATCCGCTACTTCGACCGATACTCCCAAACAGTCTGCACAGAAAAGGTGTACGGTGACGAAGCGCTGCGTTGGACATACGGGACGGTGGCGGGAAAGATCTCGTTGAACGCGTTGGTCAAACGAGCCGCGTTTTCCCATTGGTACGGATGGCGGATGGATCGCCCGTCGACTCGAAAGAAGATTGTTCCGTTCATCGAAGAGTATGAACTCGATGCGACCGAATTCGCGTGCGACATCGACGACTTCGCGAACTTCAATGAGTTCTTCTACCGCAAACTCAAACCGGAAGCTCGACCGATTGACGCGTCGTCCCATTCGGTTGTTTTTCCTGCGGACGGACGTCACTTGTGTGTCCCCAATTTGTCCGAATGCGACGGGTTGTTCGTGAAAGGGGAGATGTTCGATTTAGGCTCCCTCTTATCCAATCCGGAGTGGACCCGTCGGTACGCGAGCGGCAGTTTGCTGTTGTCGCGACTGTGCCCGGTCGACTACCACCGGTTTCACTTTCCAGCGGCTGGAACCCCGGGGCCCTCGCGGCTGATCAACGGACCGCTCTATTCGGTCAACCCGATCGCTCTTTGCCAAAACATTCAAATTTTGGCAACGAACAAACGATGCATCACCGAGTTGGAAACTAAAAACTTTGGTCGCGTTCTTCTGCTTGAAATCGGCGCAACGTGCGTGGGCAGCATTTGCCAGACCTACACCGAAGGAAGTTCAGTTGCGAAAGGCGCCGAGAAAGGCTATTTCCGGTTTGGCGGTTCATCGACCATGACGATCTTCGAACCAGGCCGGATTCGATTCGACGAAGACTTGATCGAGAACTCGCGGCAACATCGCGAACTCTACGCTCGCGTTGGCGACCGGATGGGCGAACTGGCAAACTAGGCCCGCCCGCCTTCGCACCTCTTGCCCCATTGCCGGCCATGCGTGCCGATGGAGATGTTCAAGATTTGTCAAAGTTTTCCGTTTAGCGTGACGATAACGACAGCATGGCTACGTTCATATCCGACGTGGGTGCGAGCATCGTCGTGCGTCGAAACGTTTCTGATGAAATCGTGTTAACCATTCCGGGTTTCCTCGCCGGGCGTGGCTGTTTGCGGCGCGCAAATGAATCCATTCTCTCGGCCGGCTATCAATGCCGTCAGTGGGATTATGCGAGCCTGTGCGGATCGCTGAGCAAGCACGCCGACCGACTCAGCCGGGACCTTCGCGAACTCGCCGAATGCGGTTCGATCTCGCGGATCCATTTCGTCGCGCACAGCATGGGTGCGATCATCGCGAGAGCAGCGATCCACGCCTCCGGTCTGGAGTCGCGTTTCTTCCGAAAATGCGGCAACCTGGTCATGTTGGCACCGCCGAATGAGGGCTCGAAATTGACCCGCATTCCGCTCGGGCCGTTCGCCACTTGGTTCCCGCAACTGCGTGAACTTTCCGAGTCGTCGGACAGCTTCGTTCGCCAGCTTCCAACGCTGCGGTACATGCCCGTCGGCGTGATCGCGGCCCAGCGCGATTTTGTTGTCGAGCCCGCGGCCACGCACCTACCCGGCGAGCGTGCCCACGCGACGCTCCCGACCACGCACCAAGCGTTGATTTCGGATCCGGAAGCGATCGAAATGTCGATCCGTTTTTTGAGCACAGCGAGTTTCGACGCCGCCCCCGCGACGCTGCCGTTTCCACGCCCGGTTCAGCGTCGGCCGGTCCATTCGGCGGCCGCGTAGCGACTGCTTTGAATTTGCTCCGCAGCACCTTGCTCGGCATCGGTAAGTTCGCCTGGTCGCCACTGCATCCCCATCGTCTCGCCGATTCGTGAGGCGATCAATTCGGCAATCGCACTCGGCGTCATCGCTGCGCCCGAGAGTTCGAGAACACCTGGCAAAGACGGGGCGTGCGGAGAAACTCGCAGCAATAAACTACCGTGCTGCAGAACGCCACCACGGACTCGGCGTTGTGCGCTGCCTAGAATCTTGTAGCCGCCGCAGATCAAATCCTCATCGGTGCGGCGTTCGAAACACAAGAAAGGCTCGTTGCCGGCAGAGCGAAGCCCGGCGGAGGCGTTGCGATCGTCAGGCTCCTGTTTTTCGGCGGCCTCGGTGGCGTTATCGGCCGGTTCCACCAAACTCGCAGTCTCGCGATACGCGGTAGCGGCGACTCCGCATTTGGCCAACGACTCAACGACGCTCCGGTGCACCCCTTGGTACACGCATTCGCGAGCGCCCGGCCCGGTGTCACTGAGTGGAAGAGACAACGAATACGTGAGTTCGAAATGATGCACAATCGCACCACCACCGGTCGAGCGTCGAACAATTTCGACGTGCTTTCGCTCCGCATCCTGACCGATCCATGCTTCGGCATCGGCCAGTGTTTGGAAGTATCCCAAAGACAGCGTCGGTCGAGACCATCCATAGAACCGCAGGGTTGGCGCGACGTCCTGCTCGGCAACGGATTGCACGATCGCTTCATCGATGGCCATGTTGGACGCGGCATCGTGCAGGGCGAACGGCAACAAACGCCCCTGAGAAGGAAGGTTGTTGTCTTGTCGTGTCACGCGGCCGCTCTCGTTTTGAGCGTGACGCGACAACCAAATCCGAACACTCGGCCGGAGACGACAGAACCTGCCGAGTTTAATAATTCAAAAGTCAACAACGTGCTTTAGCCCGCCTCGGAGCATTGCTTCTCATAGGCGGCGTGGTCCATCAAGGAATCAGGCAGATCGCCATCGAGTTTGACCTTGATGATCCATCCGAAATCGTAAGGATCCTCGTTGAGACTTTCGAGTTTGTCCGGCAACTCCGAGTGAACCTCAACGACCTCGCCCGACACCGGACTGTAGAGCGGGCTAACGGCTTTGACAGATTCGACTTCCCCGAATTCGTCACCAACCTTCAATGTTCGGCCGACTTCCGGCAGGTCCATGTAGACCAGATCGTTCAACGCTTCGAGCGCAAATTTGGAAATGCCGATGGTTGCGATCCCGTCATCTTGGGTGGCATCGACCCATTCGTGAGTCTCGGCGAATCGCAGTTTGGTGGTGTCGCGTGACATGGCTTCTCTCTCGAGGGGAACAAGACAAAAATTAAACTCGGCGCGCCGGGTATTCTACCCCAGATGTATCGCAGCGATGAGACGTTGGTCAAAAATGCCAATCAGGAAGCAGGACGTCGATAAAACGGCAACTTAGTCGGCTTCGCCGATGTGGTGCGTCCGCGGATATCGATTTGGAATTCGGTATCGTTTGCGTGCGCGGCATCCACGTAAGCCATCGCGATCGGCACACCCAATGTTGGAGACGGTCCGCCACTGGTGACGACACCGATCTTCGTACCGTTGGAATCGAGCACGTCGCAACCTTCCCGTGCCGGTCTTTTCCCTTCAGGAAATAAACCGATTCGCACGCGCGACGGCCCCGCCTTCTTAATCTCTCGCAGAGCTTCATCGCCGATAAAGTTTCGGTCGGCTAGATTCACTGAAAAGTTGAGTCCGGCGGTGATCGGGTCAACCGATTCGTCGAGTTCATGACCGTACAACGGCATGCCCGCTTCCATTCGCAAAGTGTCCCGCGCCCCGAGACCGGCTGCGGTAAATCCGGCTTCCCGGCCCGCCAACAGAATGTTCTCCCAAATTCTCGTCGCTTCTTCGGCACGCACGATCAACTCGACACCGTCTTCGCCGGTATATCCGGTGCGACTCACGATGACCGGTTTGGCGAACTGATCAGTGATCCGGGCCTGGTAGTTCTTCAGTCGAGAGGGATCAAACGAAAACAGTTTCTTGGTGATCTCAATCGCCATCGGCCCTTGAACCGCGATCATGGCGGTCAACTCGGTTCGGTCCGACATGGTCACACTGGGGAAGTCAGCCAAGTGAGGCTCGATCCACTTGAGGATCTTTTGCCGATTGGATGCGTTGACAACCAACAGATGAAAGCGTCGCTCTGACGGCGTTTCGAGGTGCGAAACCAACACGTCATCGAGCACGCCACCTTCCGCGTTGCAAACCATGCTGTATCGAACACCGCCGACCGGCAGATCGGACACTCGCCGCGTTAACACGTGGTCCAGAAACTTCGCAGCGTCATCGCCGTCGAACCGCAAACGTCCCATGTGCGAAACGTCAAACAGTGCGGCACGGTTTCGGCATGCCTCGTGCTCGGCAACGATCCCGTTTGCGGGTTTGGCGATATAAGAAGAAGCCTTATCGGATTCGACCGCCGCGTATTGGATCGGCATCTCGTAACCGGCGAAGGGCACCATTTTCCCACCCATACGACGATGCCATGCATCGAGCGGGGTCTTCGCGAGGTTTTCAGACACCGCGGGTTCATGCGACTTTGAAGCGGAAGGATTCGTCATGAGTGGACCCATTTGCGCACACCGGCAACCCGTTCATTTGCCAATAGGCGGACACAACGTCCGACCAGCCGAACAAACCAGGAAAAGGCGGCGAGGAGACATTCGAGATGATAAAGATCTAACGATTATTCGTTGACAAAAGGCGAGGCAATCCTTGTGACTTCCAATAACCAACAGGAGTTTACCAACTCGATGCGAGCCAACTACCCCTCGTGTAACCCCTCTTGCGAAACCGGCGATGCGTGCGATCCAGGACACCAATGATACGTGATCGCAGCAGGGAATCTTCCCGCAACGAAGGCTCCCGCTCGATGCCCGCTCTCGTAGAAAACCCGCAGCAGATGCGAAACGGGATCTCTGATGCATAGCGAAGATCGGATGGATCGGGTTCAATGAACGTCACGATGACTCACGCGAACTCCGATTCCTTTCCGAACGATTTTCCGAACGATCTCCCGAACGATGAGGTCACCGCCGATGAGGCGGTGACTCGCCAACAACTGATCGCGACGGCGTACCATGAGGCCGGTCACGCCGTCATGGCGGTATCGCTCGGCAGGACGATCCAGAAGGTCAGCATCGCCCCCGGAAAATCGCGATTCGGAGCCTCCCGGCTCGGACACTGCGAGATCAAAAAAGGCGTTAAAAAAGGATCGCACGACCGACTCGAAGATGACGTGCTGATCTTGCTCGCGGGAATGGTTGCCGAGGCGAAATTGACCGGACAATACTGCCAACAGGGTGCGGGCCAAGACTTACGAGACGTCGCAAATTTGCTGTGCACGCGTGCCGCGTCTCCACGTCAACACGAGACGTTGCAACGCCGCATGCTGTCAAAAACCGAACATCTTCTCGGCGACGACGTGCACGTCGAGGCGATTCGCGAGATCGCTCAGGAACTACTCGCCAAAACGACCATCAGCGGCCGATTAGTACGACACTATTTTCACCAAGCACAACAACGGAAACGTTAAACCATGGCTTCCCCCAACGCCATCGATCCGAAATTCATCGAGGCCATCGCAAACGAACTGAATCTTCCGATCAAGCGCGTCACCGCGGTGGTCGATTTGCTCAATGAGGGGAACACCATCCCTTTCATCGCGCGCTACCGCAAGGAAGCTACCGGCGGCCTTGATGAAATCGCACTCCGAGCCATCGAAGACGGTCTCGAAAAGGCGACCGCGTTGGCCGCACGCAAAGCAACGGTCCTCAAAACGATCGACGAGCAGGGCAAACTGACCGATCAACTCCGGCGTGAGATTGAAAACTGCACCGACATGCGATCGCTCGAGGCGATCTATCTTCCATACAAACCGAAACGTCGTACCCGAGCGACGATCGCCCGAGAACGAGGTCTACAACCGCTCGCGGACATCTTGCTCGCGCAAAACAAACTCGGTAAATCCAAACAATCGGTCGTTGCCCCCTTTGTGAGCAGTGAACGTGACGTTCCCGATTCCGAAGCCGCAGTCGCCGGCGCGATCGACATTATCGCTGAGCAGTGGAGTGAAGACACCGAGGTGCGCGAATGGATGGTCGAGAAGGGATCGAAATTCGGAAAGATCACCTCGCACGTGAAACGAGGCAAGAAAGACGAAGCGTCCAAGTTTGAACAATACATGGATCGCCAAGAATCCGCCTCTCGCATCCCTGGGCACCGGTTGCTCGCCATGCTGCGGGGCGAAGCCGAAGGCGTGCTCAAGGTCGGGCTTGAGATGGAAGAAGACCGCGCGGTCTCGCACGTGAAATCCAAATTCATCAAGAATCCATCGTTCGAATTCAAACGCGAACTCGAAACGGCGGCGGAGGAGTGCTTCCATCGCTTGCTGCAACCGGCGACTCAGTCGACGGTGTTGCAAATGCTCAAAGAACGGGCGGACGAAGAAGCCATCAGCGTCTTCGGCAAAAACCTCCACGAACTGCTGATGGCCGCGCCCGCGGGGCCGCGAACCACCATCGGCATCGACCCCGGCTTTCGCACCGGATGCAAAGTCGCGGTGGTTGACGGCACCGGGAAATTTTTGACCAACACGACGATCTATCCGACACCGCCCAAAAACGACGTGGAATCGGCCAAGCGCAAACTGCTGTCGCTGATCGAAAAATACGGCGTCGAGCTCATCGCGATCGGCAACGGAACGGCTTCCCGCGAAACCGACGCGTTTGTCGGTTCCCTAATCGCCGAGAACAAACTCGACGTGACCAAAGTCATGGTGAGTGAATCGGGCGCATCAATCTATTCGGCGAGCGAACTCGCCGGCAAAGAATTCCCGGACCTCGACGTGACCGTCCGCGGCGCGATCAGCATCGCGCGACGATTGCAGGACCCGCTCGCGGAGTTGGTCAAAACCGATCCCAAGTCGATCGGGGTGGGGCAGTACCAACATGACGTCAATCAAACCCAACTGAGAAAGTGTCTCGACCGTACGGTGGAGTCCTGCGTGAACCGTGTCGGCGTCGACCTGAACATGGCGAGTGTTCCCTTGTTGGCGCACGTGGCGGGCATCGGCCCCAAACTCGCCGAAAACATCGTGTTGTACCGGGATGCGAACGGTCGTTTTGAAAGCCGCTTGGAACTCATGAAAGTTCCTAAGCTCGGCAAAAAGGCATTCGAGCAGGCTGCCGGTTTTTTGAGGATCCGTGGCGGTCGCGAGCCGCTCGACAACTCCGCGGTGCACCCGGAAAGCTATCCGGTTGTGAGCCGAATGGCGAAGGAACTCAGCGCAGACACGAAGACCCTCGTTGGCAATTCGACGCTGAGCCAAAAACTCAAGGCAGAGAAATTTGTCGACGACCGATTCGGCTTGCCTACGATTCAGGACATCATTTCGGAATTGGCCAAACCGGGACGCGACCCTCGCAGCGAGTTCAAGGTGGCCCACTTTGATTCGTCGGTGAACTCGATGGAAGATCTTTCCATCGGAATGGTACTCGAAGGCGTCATCACCAACGTCACTCACTTCGGCGCGTTCATCGATCTCGGCGTTCACCAGGACGGTTTGATTCACGTCTCGCAATTGGCGGATCGATTCGTCAACGACCCGAACGAAATCGTCTCCGTAGGCGACGTCGTGAAAGTCAAGGTGCTCGAGGTGGACCTGGATCGCAAACGGATCGCGGTGACGCGTAAGTTTTAGTGTGTTCTTGCGAAGCACATCGCCAGACTTTGGTGGCCTGAATTCTGGCGAATCCAGCTACGTCAAACCCGACATTGTTTGGGAGTATCGAAACCCGTTAAGAGTTTCGGGTTGCCCCGTGAATCACTGAACGTGTTGCCGGTCTGGGATCCCTCACTAACGCAGCGGGCCAGTAAACCAACACCCCGACGGGGGTTTTGGCAGGCCTATGAATCGCCGATGGTCTTGGCGACTTTCGCTACGACTTAGTGTGAACGTAGGGCTTTTGCGAGCGGGCAATTCTGCATCGCGTCGCTTTCGCCGCTGCGATACTTCTGTAGCAGTTTCCGTGACTGGGCGGCGAGTTGCCTGCGGACTTCGCGACGTTCGCCTTTGACTCTCGCAATTTTCATATCGTCGTACGCCGTTGTTTGATGACGCATCCATGCGATCACGGCGGACTCGGCGCGACGTTCGATCGGAATCCTCTGCGTCCTCGCGACCGTTCCGCTGCCCACCGGCGTGGCGTGCTTTGTCACTGCGGCGGCGAACCGCTGAGCGATCGCCGCATACGCCACGTGGAAGTTCAAAAACGTGACGACCGCCGCATGAAAGTCTTCAACATACTCTTCTTGCTTCTCTTCTCGCCGTGCCTTTGCGGCGGCCTTGGCTTTGGCATATTGGGGAGTGCTGCGAGTGGACTCCATCGATGCTTTTGCGGATTGAATTTGCGAGTCGTCCGCCCACAGTCCTTTGGAAAACTCTCGACGCCCCTTCCGTTCCTTCATCGCCCACGTTGGACCTGCCGCTTTGACTCGGCGCGTCACCCCGGCATCGCCCGGTGGCAGCAAGGTCCATGATTCGGGCACGCCGACCACCTCTCCCGAAGGCAAACACACGGTCCGTTCATTCGGACCGGGAGCAACCACGAGGGTTTGCTGCTGAAGAGGTCGGTTGGGATCGGGGTCGGGATGTTGGGTTTTGGAAGAAGTCTTGCGTGGCATCGAGTCCCTGTATCAACCAGCGTTTCCGAACTGAAAATGCAAAAACAGCGTTGCTGCGGCGCACTCGGTGCGGCGTGGCAACACTGTTTGCGGGATGGTTCTCAGACTCAAAGGGACTGAGCTACTTGCGGAATGCACCCGTGAAGAAAACGTTGACGGAGGAGCGGTCCGTCAAAGCGAAATTTTCGGATAGGCAGTGGATTTGCCGAAAGTATTGGCGACTTTCGCTACGGTCCGGAACCCTAAATCTTGACCATGTCGCAACGCTATGCCGCGCGGCGGGCTCCGCGGTCTTGTTCGATACGACGACGCGGAACCGCGTTGGCACCGAGTTCATCCTGACTCGGGAACGCGTACCAGGCGCGTTGGTCGATCGCCTGCAGAATGGATTCAGCCACGGCAACGGCGCGGGCTCCGGCAGAGCCATCGACGACCGGAACGCCACCGCACTGAACACTGATCACGAAATCGTGCAGTTCATCAAGGATCGCGTTTCGCGGTTCGAGTTCTTTCAATTCACACTGCAGGTGAGAATCGAACAGGGAATCGGCATACTTCAGCGGGTTTTCGGTTTCCGTATTGAGATCGAACTCGCGTTTGGAGAGCGATTCACTCGCCCGAACGGTCGCCAAGGCTGGTTTGCCGAAATCAATTTGCGCGAAACCCGCGGGGCTGTACATCACCATGTCACGAGCCGGCATCGGGCTGATACGAGACGCCTTGAGATTAGCGACCAATCCACATTCGAATTCCAAGCGAGCTTCGGCAATGTCTTCGTGGTCGGACACGACCGACATGCCACTCGCAGAAATGGAACGTACCGGTGCGTTGGTCAGCGACAGCACGAGATCCAAATCATGAATCATCAGATCCATCACAACCCCGACGTCGAGACAACGGCCGGGGAAACGTGAGGCACGAGTCGCCTCGACATACTTCACATCAACGCCAAACTCTTCGAGCGCGGTGAAGGCCGGATTGAAACGTTCGACGTGGCCCACCTGGAGAACCAGGTTTCGCGACGATGCCAACAACGCCAAACGTTTGGCGTCTTGGGCTTCGTGAGTCAACGGTTTTTCGACAAAGAGATGCTTCCCCGCTTTGATCAAAGAGGTCGCGATGTCAGCATGGCACTGCGTTGGAGCCGCGATAACGGCGGCGTCAAACGAATCGATCGCATCGCGGTAGTTCGCGTGAGCGGTCACCGGCGAATCATCGGTATGGTGCGTTGCGGCGATCGCTTCGGCCGCCTGCAGATCCGGGTCGCAAACCGCGGTAAGAACGGCGCCATCGACCTGGGTCAGTAATTTAGCGTGGATTCGTCCGAGATGACCGCCTCCGATGACGGCAACGCGTAGTGCACGGCTCATGCTGCTTTCTTTCGGCGGTCCCGACCTCGTCCGGCCCGACCACCACATGTGGTTTCTAAACAATCAAAAAGGTGTCGGAGCACAGGTCGAATCGGACCTGTTTTAAACATCTCGACGCGAGATGGTTCGATACCGATTCGCTGGCGATACAACAGACGGAAAGCCTGTGTCAGCACAGCAATATCGTCTTCGGTGTAGTCATGACGTTTCAGACCGACGGTGTTGATACAACGCGGCTTCGCGTCGTACCCTTCGATAATGACGTAGGGAGGCACATCCTGAAGGATACGGCTCATCGCACCGACAAAGGCGAGCGTTCCGACCGAAACAAATTGGTGAATACCGGCACCACCGGCGATCGTGACATCGTCATGGATATGGGCATGGCCCGCGATCATGCAATTGTTCGCCATCACGATCCGGTTGCCGACATTGCAATCGTGGGCGATGTGCGTTCCGGTCATCAGGTAGTTTTGGTTGCCGACACGAGTCACGCCGTCTTCTTTTTCGCTGGCGCGGTTGATCGTGACTTGCTCACGGAACACATTCCCATCACCGATCTCAACACGAGTCGGCGTGGCACGATAGCTCACGTCTTGCGGGTGCGATCCGATCGAGCAGTGAGAGAACACCTGGTTGTCATTGCCGAGGCGGGTAACACCGGTAATGGTCACGTGATCTTCGATCCGGCAACGATCACCAATGGTGACATCAGGTCCGATCACGCAAAAATGACCGACGCGAACGTCTTTACCCAACTTGGCTTTCGGGTCGACCACGGCGGTAGGAGCGATCACGACACTCATCGGGGAGTCCTTAGTGAGAGAGCAAGCATTCGAGGCGGGATGTTCAAGATTGTCGTCATGCCTTACGCGGCACGGCGGGTTTTCTGGGTCGCTTGTGGGGCAAACATATTGTGTGGTGTTGCGGAATGGGCCAGCATCTGCGAGAGCTCCTGGGCGAGCATTCCATTGAGGCGGTGGCCTCCTCGTTCGGACACAAACCGTCCTATCAAATCGACTCCGACGAGCGAAAGATCACCAATCAAGTCGAGAGTCTTGTGACGAGCACATTCGTTTCGATAGCGGAACTGGTTTTCGACCGGTCCGTCTTCGCCGATCACGAGCAACTCTTGGTTGGAAACGTGTTTGGCAATTCCACCGGCCCGCAATTGTTGAGCCTGTTCGAGGGTCACAAACGTGCGTGCTGCGGCAACTTGCCGCGAAAATTGTCGTGGCGTGAGGTCAAACTGAAACGACTGTTTGGGGATCACGCTGGCGGCGCCATAGTCGAGTCGGTACCCGTAGTGACTCCGCATGTCTTCACACGGATTGACTTCGATGCAGGCGTCGCCTTGCCGCACGCTCATCGGTCGATCAATGATCAATTGCTGTTTAAGAGCGGCTTGGATCACTAGCCCTGCGGATTGCAGAGCGCCGACGTAAGCATCACTGCTGCCGTCGAGTCCGGGCATTTCCTCCGCGTCGGTTTCAACGACACAGTTATCGATTTCGAGCCCGGCGAGTGCGGCCATGAGGTGCTCCACCATGGCGAAGCAGGCTTCACCGTTGTGGAGATTGGTTCGAAATTGCACACTGTCTGCGAACTCAATGCGGGCCGGGCATTGGGGGTGTCCGGGCAAATCAGTGCGTACAAAAACGATGCCTGTCCCCGCGGATGCGGGCAGGAAACGGACCCGAATGGATTGCCCACTCCAGTAGCCGCGGCCGACGACCTCGCAGGTCGACGCAATGGTATGTTCGTTTCGATATCCGATCACGGCGTGGGCCTCCTTGCCGCGCCAGGGATCGCCACTGGTGAGTGACGCCCCTCTTCACGATTAACTAGGTTCGACGCAAAACGGCCGAACCGTTTGAACAATTTTGACATGTCGGTGAACACGTCAACGACAACGGCCTCATGCCGTTGCCGTTACTTGGTAACGCTTGACGCCGACTACTCGGCGAGTTCTCGGTCGAGAACTATTTGCGTGCGGCACCTTGTCCGCCAGCAACCAAGACCTTGTCGAGGTACTGCATCACGCCTGGAGTCATGTCGAGAGCTTCGTCGTGATAGACGATGTTCTTCATGACGCCACGAATGACGGATTCACCTTTCTCGAGGTCCATGTCTTCACTGTTGTAACGCAGAACAAGGTTGATCTTGTAGTGCTGTGCGAGGACCTTGACGCCGGCGGCGATGTGCTGGTAGTTGTCGTAGTAGATCTTTGCTTCGCGGTCCGCGAGTTCTTTGCGTTTGCGAGCCATGTCAAGACGGAGTTTGGATTCCATCGAGGCGACACGCTCTTCTTGCGCGGTGTACTCAGGTGAACCGGGTTGGAAAGTTTTGAGTTTTTCAGCGGCTGCTTTCAACTCGTTTCGCTTTCCTTGCAGTTCGGTGTCGAACTCTTTGAGATTCTGCTCAACCTGTTTGACTTGAGCTTTGATCCCTTCGTTGTTCTTGAAGATGTATGCAACATCCACCACGGCGATCCGGTGTCCACTGTCTTGTGCAGACGCGGCGGTCGGGGCGAGAACGGTGAGGGTGGTGATGGCCAGGGCTAAGGCCGAAAGAACAGATAGTCGCACGTCCGCTACTCCTTGCGTGGTGAATGCGAATTTCAAAACCGAGTAGACGCTTCATCGTTGACAGCGTCCTACGCCGTTGATCAAACGTCTCCGAATCGAGATGCATGCGTTTGCGCCAATGAAACGCAATTCATCCCAATGTGGTCTCGGATTGTGTCACTCGCGGGCGAATCGGGCAAGACTGATCTGTGCCGTTTTTCGCCCTCGGAAAAAATATTTACAAAGTCCTCAAAGCCGGGATTTCACGAGGAAATGCCATTATCGAGCACGTAACTTGATGTCTAACGTTAACTCCGTCTGCCCTCGTCGAACCGTCAACGGCAACCGATCCCCCGGCGAACGCCGACGCAATTGATTCATGAACTGTTCGATGGTGGAGATGCGTGCTTTGCCAATCTTGACCACACGATCTCCCGCGAGCAAACCACTCTCCTGAGCGGGACCGGACGCGAGAATTGACGAGAGTACCACCTCGGACGGTTGCTGAGACAGTGTCACCCCCATGACAACCGTCAATTGACGACGGATTTGGACGTTTGCTTCTGTCTTCTCGTAAACCGGACGCTCAGGCACTGTCGCCAATCGCTCGCTGACCTGAGAGATCATATCGGTTATTCGTTCCATACCGTCCAGGTTTAGTTTGTCAAAATCATCGCTCGGACGGTGATAGTCGGCATGCAGCCCGGTAAAGAAAAACAGCACCGGGATCTTCGCCTCATAGAAAGACGAATGGTCGCTCGGCCCGTAGCCGCTCGGCACCGTGACAATGCGAAATCGTGTCGTCTGATTGACGCGTTCGATCAACGGTTCGAACGAAGGCGCCGTCCCGGAACCGTAGACCGTCAGTTCGTTGTCATAAAGCCTGCCGACCATGTCCATGTTGATCATCGCAACCGTCGACGAAATCGGGAAACGGGGATGTTTGACGTAGTGTTTGCTTCCTAAGAGCCCTCGCTCTTCGCCGGTGAAAGCAATGAACACCACGCGTCGATGGTCGGTCGGCGGATGAGGGCCGGCGAGATTTTCGGTCAATTCGCCGGCCACACGCAGCAGCGCCGCCGTCCCGCTGGCGTTGTCATCGGCCCCGTTGTGGATCGCGATCGTATCGGGAGCGAGTGATCCAAACTCCCCCATCCCGACGTGATCGAAATGAGCTCCGATAACGAGCGTCTCATCGGCCAGATTGCCGCGACCAGGCAAGTAGGCGACGACGTTGGGGCTGGGAACTTTCGATGGCGAGATACTCACCCCCAGTCGGGCGTGAACCTGATTGAGCTCGAAACTGCGAGGTTGCCAGTCGGAATCGATCTCAGCCTCGACGTCGACCAGTGACCTCGGCATCAAGCGGTTGGCGAGTTCACGTGAAATACTCAGCACGGGGATCGCCGGTCGGGTTGTTCGTTCACCGGTTGCCGAGTCAACGATCTCTTGATCACCCGGTGTCGGATTCAGCCCCGCTTCTCCGATCGCGAGCAATCCACGCCGGGCCGCGTCCACCTGCCCGTCCATTTCACCGAGCATCGCTTCGATTCGGCCAATCTGGTCGCTCAGCTTTTTACGGGAGTTGACCGCGTCTTCGGGCAAGGCGAGCCAACGCTGTTGAATTTTCTCCAGGCGTTCTTCTTCGGCCTCGCGTCGCTTGCCAACCTGAGCGATCATCCGCTCGATGCTGCTCGGATCGTTGACGATCATCACCGCCGCGGCACCTTGGTCGACCGCGGTGGTGATTTTGGTATCGAAGTAAGCGTGGCGTGAGTTCTCAACGCCATCGAACGGGCTGGTTGGATCGTTAACGCCAGGTTCCTTACGCAGCATCATGACGACTTTGCCCCGGACATCGACGCCGGCATAGTCGTCATAGCGATGCTCGGGAGCACGAATCCCATAGCCGACCCACACCACGTCGGCTTCGGCGTGGCCTTGACGGGTCCCCACGGCGAGAGGCGTGAAGTCGCGTTCGAGTTGCACCCCGGTCGCACTGGCATTGGCATCAGTCGTTTCGAGATCGGTGCTCGACACCGGTTTCCCCGCCACCGTCAACTCGAGGTAGTTCTCATCGACCGAGTTCAGTTCCGGACCGACGGAAATGTCTACCATTTGCAAAGGTGAATTGCCGAACACTTTCGTTTGCAAACCGAGCTCCGCGAACCGCTCGCTGAGGTAATCGGCAGCTCGAAAGATGGAAGGGTCGATGCTACTGCGGCCCTTGAGTTCATCGTCGGAGAGGAACTTCAAATCCTCGATCATTCTTCGTTGCAGGTCCGCCGAGCTGGCATCCTCTGCGGATGAATCGGACGCGTTGGGGATCGACATCTCGTTCGGTTCAACCGAGTGGGCCGTTGCGGCCAGGACGACAACCGCAAGGAAAGCAACGTTGGCTTGTGCGAACACCCGTCGGCCAGACTTCAGAACGAACCCGAGCGAATCAATCATGCGACGATCAATATTGTATGCGTGTAAGGCGTCAATGAACTCAATCCCAATCAGTATAGGTGAGCAAGCGAAATAAGTGAGCGTCACCTACCGAGGCAAACCGTAACGGGGCAGATTTCGCCTGCTATCGCGTGTGTTGACCGAGAATCCGAGAGCCTGCGAACTAGCACGACACGCCCCAATCGGCCCCCGTACCGCTCTGGCGAAATGGGGCGTCCTCGACTATCCTAGGCAACATGTCGCAGTCACTCACCGGTGGCCGAAAAGCGTCGTTTCCTTCGATCACCCTCACGGTCTGATCGCGGATCGCCAGCGTCGGATTCGTTGATTCGAAAACGCCACTCGCATCCGGAAGACGGTCACGTCTTCGCAGCGGAACAACATTCGGCCACCGGCGCGGGACTGAAGCTTGGCGGATGAACGTTCGTCTCTTCAATCTACCCATGGTTCTCCCTTGTCCTCCTCCGATTCCGACCCGCCATCTTCGGATGCTACGAAAGTCGATGCCGTTCCGCCTTCACCGTCGTCCGACGTGGAACTCGCTGGCCCGGGCCAATTCGTTGCCAATCAACGGCAAAAACACCCCGGATCGATTCATCTCGTTGACGCCGCGGCGGCCGACCAACCTTACGCGGATTCCGACGCCAAACTAAAACGGTGCCAGGAGATTCTCGACTACGAGTTTCAAGACCAAACACTGCTCAAAGCAGCACTCACTCACGCATCGGGCGCGGCGAATCGCCTTTCGAGCAATGAACGGTTGGAATTTCTAGGCGATGCCGTTTTGGGGATGACGGTCTGCCAATGGCTCTTTGAGGAATACCCCGAGTACAGCGAAGGCGACCTGACCAAGATCAAATCGGCCGTCGTCAGCAGACGTGCATGTGGGCGAACCGCCACCGCACTAGGCCTGGACGAATGCCTGATCGTCGGTCGGGGCGTGACTCGCAACCGCAGCTACCCACGCTCGCTCGTCAGTGACGTGTTCGAATCGGTGATCGCCGCGCTCTATTTAGATGGCGGCGCCGAGATTGTCCGTGACCGGCTGAAAAAATGGCTCGCCCAAGAAGTCCGCTTGGCGGTCGACACGCAAGGATCCGGCAACCATAAATCGGTGCTGCAGCAATACGCTCAGCGAGAACTGGCCTCGACCCCGGTCTACAAACTGATCCGCGAAAGCGGACCTGACCACCGAAAAACCTTCTTGATCGGCGCCGTGGTGGACCAACGGGCCTTTGCCCCGGCGTGGGGCAACAACAAGAAGGATGCTGAGCAGCGTGCGGCGGCAAACGCGTTGGCTGAATTGCACAACCAACCGATCCCGCATCAGAGCGATGACATTGATTCGCCGAAAGGCAATTCGTCGTCCAATTCAT
>JBICHZ010000212.1:0-8135 GCA_043101355.1 Rhodopirellula sp. JB044 | reverse complement strand
CGCAGACACGTCACCGGCAAGGTCGGGGATTAGAGTGTTCTCATCTTTCGGTGACGTTCGAAACCGCATCCGCGAGTAGTCGACCATTCGTGCTTCGCCGAGGGCGACGTAAGGTCCGTCTTCCATTTCGACAACGAGAGGTCGCTCGGCACCGCGTCCCACCTTGGAGATCGGGACACGGAAGTACAACCCTTGCGCGTCTTTGGAGTCCCAGCAGAAGTAATCCTTGTCAAACCGAAACTCGGTCTGCTCGTCCGTAATGACAAAGTCCGACAGCTTCTCTTGTTCCGGCACCGTGTACGAAACGGCAAAACCTTCGTTATAGGCACGCAGGTGCACGTCGAGTCGTCCCGCGTCGTCTCCAGACTGCTTTAGCCCGACGATCACTTCGTTGTAGTGATCGCGAATCGTACTTCGCTCGCCCGCAAGAGGCTGCCAAGTGGACGAGTGCGACCGTGCGGACTTGCTCTCAACAACAAACCCACGATCCAAGTCGCGATCATCTTTTAAGATCAGACCGAGATTGGAACGCACAATGACGTCTCGCTCTCGATACTGAACTTGGTACTGCGGTTCGCCTTGATTCGACAACGAAAACTGCGCGGTTATGAGTCCATCGGGCGACGCGAGCTCAATGGTCTCCGCGATCGCCGATGCGTTGCACGTCAACAAGAGTGCCGAAAACAAACAACCAAACATGCGGGGAAAACTCATGCTACTCATCGAACAAAAGAATAACGGAAGGGAAAACGAAAAGCTAAATGGTCAGATTTTCACCGAGGCATCGCAGTCACGCGTAGGGTATCCGAAGTGCCGCTTTCGTCCGTATCAACGAACTCAAACGACCAAGTGTCCTGATCCACCGTCGGGGCGAAGACCAGTCCGTCGTCATACAGTTGGCCCTCCCATTTCATGACATCCCAATGTCCCGACACAGGTTCATCCAGGAAGTCAACATGCAGGACCGCACCGCGTTGGAAGACCACATCGCCACCACCATCGTCGCCGACTTCTTCGATCCAAATCGGTGTGACTCCGTTTACTCCTACGCGAATATCGAGCACACTGCCTTCGTGTTGCAACCATCGTCCATCACCGTCTTCATTGGATCCGATTGCAATCTGTTCGGCTTCGTCGCCGATGACCCGGAACACACCAACACCCTTGCGGTTGCCGAGAGTGACACCGCGGCGGGTCTCGAAGTTGCCTCCGCTCACTTCAAACGTGCCTGTTCCGTTTTTAACACCGACTTCCAAACTCCACCCGCTGCCCAATGTTGATCGAGAAACGATCAAGGTCCCTCCGATCAGTCGGTATAGTCCCTTGGAATCGTCGTCCAATCCGATCTGCAACGCATTGAAACGCGCCGAGCCCGAGGTTTGCTCGAGGACACCGTCCCCACCGCCAACGCCGACACGGGAGATATAGTTGGAGTCGTGATCGGCAATCAGGGTACCGCCGGCAATCTCGAGCTCAGTCCTGCTACCCGCGAGCGTGCCTACCTGGACGCCCGCGAAATTGTCGTTGGTGTTCTCGTCGTAGACGGCTCGCTTCAATCCTTGCGAACTGATGACGAGGTTATCACCGGTAGTGGGCGCGTGTCGGACTGCCCAGTTGTCGGCATCGAAAAACTTGGTTTGCTCGTCGACGGGTTGCCAGTACGAACGGTCGAGGCGATGAAACGCCATCATTTCGGTCGAACTCATATCGCGACTCAACACAACGAGTTCATCAAACCGCCCGCAGATGTTTCCCGGGGGCATGTTGGGTTCGATCACAGTGGCACTTGCGTTGCCGATCTGCATGTCTCTGAGCGACAGCATGACCGATTCGCCTGCGTCCGCGGTCGCGATGCGGTCCCGCGTGACGAGTTCTCCGTTGACATACTGACTTAACGTCTTGCCGACGCCATCCCAAACGAACCCGAGTTGTATCCAGTTGCCGAGTTGCTCGCGACGCAGAATCGGTGCCGAAACACGATCACGTGAACCACCTGATGCAGTCGACACTGCGTCGCGGAAAGGGTGGGGCCCCATCCACTGCAATTCTGCAGTCCGGTTCTTTTGCTTCGGCGGCGTGACCAGCCACCGCCAATGCCCGGCCGAGCGTCCTCGCGAGACCAACAGTGGATTGGCGACGCTATTCATTGCATCAATTCGGACGGTCAAGATACACGACAACGACTCGTATTCCCCCGGAACCGAGAACAAGATGCGGTCGGAAACGTTCTTGAACCCCAACGCACGCTTGCCTTGCCAACGTCCATCCGTCCAATCGCAACCGACGATAATTCCATCGGTACCGGCTACCGCATTGGCGGCGCGGTTGACCAAGACAATATCCTCACTTTCGCCGCGATCGTTCGTTTGCTGAGTCGACGATTCGGGGACGAAATCGTAATAAACCAGGCAATCTGGATTCTTCATGAGCGACGCACGGCGCCGGCTCCAACGTTGCCGCGACAACGCCGCCGCTCGCCTCGCTTTCGAGGTCGCCGAGGCTGGTGTGGCGAATGCGGCTGCACTTGATTGAATGTCGCGGTACTCTCCCGTCATCGCCACCTCGACTGCCTGCCCCTCTCGCAACTCCCGCACCGGTGTGTTCGCTGTTGGCGAAACTAATTCGACCATCCCCTCAATCACATGGACCTCTGCCTGATCATCGTCTGCAACGTGTAGGGCAAACGCAGTCCCGCGGTCGACCACGTTGACTGTCGGCGTATGAACTAGAAAACCATGTGCGGAAGGCGGAACGTTCACCGCGATTCGCCCACGGTCGCATCGGACCTCCATGTCGTTAATGACCTGAAGTTCTCCCGGACCTTCCACGACAACCACCGCACCGCGATTGGTCTGCAACTCGATCAAACCGCTGTCGAAACTCAATCGGCCAGGCGACAACGGCTCGCCAACTCTCGGGACCTGCCCGGTGCCGCTCCATTGCACATCGATCGCCTTGCGTAGGGTTGCCACCCAGTGCAGCGGTGTGGGCTGCATCATTTCGTGTAGAATGTTTTCCTCAGCCGGGTCCTCCAAGGAGATCGCCTGTTCGACGTTTTCAGCGATCTGCGGAGCGGCAAACCATTTGCTCGACCACCCCGACACGCCAATCGTCAACAATAGCGTTGCCGCGATTGCAACCCAGGTAACCGCTTTTTGTCGCGTCATCCCAATTGACGATGACCGCTGGGAGGCATCGCTGCTCGTCACCTCGCTGGTCCCTTCAACTGATTCGTTGAAACACCACTGCGTCCCCCACTGTTCCTGCCCATGACGTCGCAGCGTCGCGTTCAAACGGGCACGTTGCCAAAACCGTTCGCGAGCCTCTTCAGACGTCCGGACCATCTCGTCGAGTTCGTGGTTCGTTTCGTCGGTAAGACCTTGGTCGAAGTAGAGATCCAACAGATCATCGAGTCGTTTATCAGTCTTCAATTGACACCTCCACTGGCATTCAATTGCGAGCTAATGCATTTTTCCAATAGGTTCCGCGCCCGCGATAACGCGACGTAAACCGAAGATGCGGTCCAACCAAGGATCCGTGCGATTTCCGCGGGACTGTGAGCCCGCGAATAGCGAAGTTCAATCGCACGTCGAGCACGGGGTGCGAGTTTGGGAAGGCATTCCGTCAGTGCCAACAACGCGTCGTCGAGATGCTCGTCGGACAATGCCATGTCTGTCGCGCAAAGAGCCTCGATCGCCTCGGGTGACAATTGCGTCGGGCTGCGGCCGTCTTTCCGCCGCTCCTCGAGCAACTTGAACCGTGCGATTCGGCATGCCCACGCCACGAAATTCGTGCCCTCTTCAAAGTCCTCCGCTTTGGCGGAAACCGTCATAAACGTTTCCTGCAACACATCCTCAGCCCGCAACATGTCCGGCTGCATGCTGAGGATGAACCCCCGTATACGAGGTGAATGTTTTAGAAACAACTGGCTGACCAGTTGCTGCTGAGACATCGAAGAGGACGGCATGGGGACTCGCTTTCGAGCAGCGACAAACGAACTCCGCCCGGACGCGGGCAGATGTAGATTGCAATGTCTCTCGGATCCGCTTCCTTAGCAGCAAAACCGCGACACACGCCGCATTTTTTATAGAAACTTCCCCCCGCGAAAACCTGGAGCCCCGGATAGGCAGCTTTCGTTTTGCCAGTTCGCGGTAAGCCAGACCACTATGTGCCGGCCCCTGGTGGTCGGATTCGGCACAGATTATCCCACCGAGATACGGAGACATCGCCGGCATCATTCTGGAGGATGCCCTCGTTGGTGTACGTTCGCGCGGCCGTGCACAGGCAACAAATTCGCAAGCCGCGAAGACACTCGATGAACTCCAAAAACTCACGAACAACGACAACCAAAAAAATTTAGATTTCGCTGCTAAGGTCAATCTGACCGCCGTCATTTCTAGGACAAGGCACCCGTTGAATCACGAAATGAATCGTTGTGCCTCATTTTTGCAGATCGTCCACTTCACGATCGGCAGGCACCCAGCGAGTCAGCGGCCTCGATTTACCGCGTCTTTACCTGCGTTCACGAAGTCGACGCATCCTCGTTCTCAAATCGGATACATCCCCCCATTACGAAAGACTCCTATGACAAAGTCGAAACCTCGCCAGGGTTTTACGTTGGTAGAACTGCTGGTCGTCATTGCAATCATCGGTCTGCTCGTCGGCCTTTTGCTTCCCGCCGTACAAGCGGCACGCGAGGCAGCGAGACGAATGAGTTGCAGCAACAACTTCAAGCAACTCGGCTTGGCGATGCACAACTACCACTCCGCCTACAACCGTCTTCCACAAACACTCGGCGGAACGAACGCAATCAACGATGGCGTCAACTCTCGCAACGACCCTCAGTACTATACCGCTCCGACGGCGAACAGCCGCCTGTTCCTTAATTGGTTGGTGCCGCTGACCCCTTTCTTTGAACAGCAGGCGATTTGGGAACAAATTTCTAACCCGATGCAAACGAACAATGGCATTGTTCAAGCAATGGGGCCATCCCCGGTCATGCTGCTCGCTCATCATGGAACCGATAACGTTTACGAACCGTGGTTGACGACCATCCCAACCCTTCGCTGTCCCAGCGATCCGGGAACAGGATTGCCCGCGCAAGGTCGAACGAACTACGCCTGGTGCGCCGGCGACAGTGCTCACCACGGTGATATCGGTGCGATCAATGATTACAACGATCCTCCATCGTCGGATCAGGCCGACGAAGTCCGAGACTCCCAACGTGGCATGTTTGTCCCGCGACATTCAACAGCGTTTCGCGATGTCTTGGACGGCTTGTCGAACACCATCGCGGCAGGTGAGATCATTTCCGACCTCGGCGATCGTGACAAGCGATCTGAGTTTGGCAACGCGGGCAATAGCAGTCGCGACGCTCGGTTCTTCACCGCCGCCGGTCGCGCGGTCGTTTGCCAACCGATGGTCGACACGGAACGGCCGCAATTCTGGGACTCGGGCGCGAGCACGGACACGAACGCCGAGCGAAAACGTGGATACAAATGGGCGTACGGGATGATCGGCTACAGCGGATTCAATACGATCCTGCCGCCCAACCGCGAAGTCTGCGTCGCCGGCGGTGAATCCGGGTCGGGATCGTTGCCGCCGAGCAGTCGTCACCAGGGTGGTGTGCATATCCTGATGGGTGACGGAGCGGTGAAGTTCATCACCGATTCCATTGAGTCGGGCAACCTGAACAGCGCCCAAGTCTCCGACCGTGGCGATGGTTTGCCGCCGGGAAGCGCGAGCCCCTTCGGTCTGTGGGGATCACTCGGTACTCGTGCCAGCCGCGAAGTGATCGATCAAGAGTTTTGAACGTGAATCAGCGGTGTCCGCATGACGCCGCTGACGGATGTTCTATCAAAACCACAGCTTTTCACGTCGCTCGAGGATCGCCTCGGGCGACACGTTTTCAATATCCCAACCTTCCGCAACCATCTATGCAAATCCATTCGCGACCGCTCGCCCTCCTCTTTTCCGTGTTCCTGATCTGCTCGGTGGCAGGATGTGAACGAAAAACCGAAGTCACCAAAGGGAATGAAATTGGCGACTATCTTTCGGAACATCCCGAACTCGTCGAAGCCGCCGAGCAAGCCGGGAAAGAGCTTAACGAAGAAAGCAAGTCACGTTAAAACGCACCTGGAACCGTGCAGTCAGTGACGCCAGACCTCAGCAACCTGAGCTCTGGCGAAATCGGCTACAAGGACAGGACAACTCAAAGCCGATCGCACGGTCAGCTCGGCGACGGCCGCACCGGCCAAATAGACCGTGACTCGACCGTTCTATCCGGTCAAAGCACCTGCTGGATTGCTTTGACCTTCTTCTCCGGTTCGCAATAGAACGAGTATCAAGCGAGCGGCTTCTCGGCGAGGTCGCGTCCTCAAGATCGCCTTCATCCCCTATGCGATGATTTGGTGACCATTGCCGGCTCGCAGCAAAAGAACGATTCGATGAATCGTCATCAGAATCTGCTGCGTCATAAGAGCGCGTTTGCGTTGCAATGAAACGTGCGTTCCACGACGCGTTATCAAGCCTCTTGCTGACGAAACAGTCGCCACCGGAATCCATAGAGTGTGCGGCGTGCAAAGAACCGCAGCGACATGTTGACAGTTTGCCGAGATCGATCATTGATATTCAGTCAACGATGACCGAGACTATCGCTCGACGACGAACTTTCTGCAAAAAACCACATCGGTGCCACAAAGTACCGCGACATAGAAAGCACTCGCGTTCGACCCGGCAGTCTCCCCCACCATTCCCCACCTCCGAAACGCCGCTCGCGTTTCCTATAGAGACGATCGATGCCACGTCAAAAGCCTTTCAATATCAGCCGCCGGCAGTTCCTTTCATCCGCCACCGCAACGTCTGCGGCCGCGATGATTCCGTACACGTTCACAACCAACAGCACGTTCGCTCAATCCAAAAAATCAGGACTGCGGTTTGCCCTTATCGGTGTCGGCGGAAACGGCACCCGCACCGCGCCGGTTGGCAAGGAGTTTGCCGATCTCGTCGCGTTGTGCGATGTCGACTCGCGTCATTTGGATCGTGGCAATGCGATGTTATGCGACGGCAAAGCGGACCTGTACAGCGACTATCGCGAGGTTCTCGCGCGTGATGATGTGGACGTTGTTCAAATTTCGACGCCGGATCATTGGCACACCAAAATCCTCGTCGAAGCGATGCGAGCCGGCAAAGACGCGTACTGCGAAAAGCCGCTGACCCTGACGATCGACGAGGGCAAACTGATCCGACGCGTGCAAAAAGAAACCGGCCGGGTCGTTCAAGTCGGAACGCAACAACGCAGCAGTTTTAACTTGTTCAACAAAGCCCTCGCGATCATCGCCGACGGGCGTCTCGGCAAATTGAAAAAGATCACCGTTGGAATCGATGCGGGAGGATGGAGCCCAGAGATTCCTGTGGCGGACGTCCCCAAGGAACTCGACTGGGACCGTTGGCTCGGGCCAACTCCCACGATGCAGTATCGATATCTCGAGGATTCGAAGCGTCGCTATACCAACGGGCATACGCACTTTCGTTGGTGGTACGAACACTCCGGTGGAAAGCTGACCGATTGGGGCGCTCACCACGTCGACATCGCGATGCTCGGTATCGACGCGGCCGGACAGAATAGCGATCCGGTTTCGGTCGGCGGGACCGCCGTACACGACGTCGAGTTTGTCGACGGGATGCCGGTCCAACACAACCGGTACAACACCGCCCGCCAATTCGATCTCAACGTTGCCTTCGCAGACGGGGACGTGACGATGAACATCCGCCACGACGTTGACAACGGGCTCCTGTTCGAAGGCGAACGGGGACGGATCTTCGTCAACCGTGGCAAACTCGTTGGTAAACCGGTCGAAGAACTTCAATCCAAACCGCTGCCCGAAGATGCCGTGGCAAAGGTCTACCGCGGCATGCCGATGATCGGCAACGATCGCCCCGCGCACTGGGCAAACTTCATTCACTCGATCGAACACCGAACCCTGCCGATTTCGGACGTTCACTCGCACATGAAGATGCTCAACGTCTGTCACTTGGCCGGAATCTGTTGCCGTCTCGGACGTACGATCCAGTGGGATCAAGCAACCGAGATGATCGTCGGTGACGACCAAGCCGCCGCCATGATGAGCCGTCCC
>JBICHZ010000211.1:0-10984 GCA_043101355.1 Rhodopirellula sp. JB044 | reverse complement strand
AAACGGGTGTGATCTGAACTCTT
Organism: Rhodopirellula sp. JB044; assembly: GCA_043101355.1. Taxonomy (GTDB): domain Bacteria; phylum Planctomycetota; class Planctomycetia; order Pirellulales; family Pirellulaceae; genus Rhodopirellula. The sequence goes on along the minus strand of JBICHZ010000211.1, from coordinate 10,961 downwards.
GGCGAGTTCAGCTACGATAAACTTCCCGTAGCCGGAGTCGCCAGACTAAGGAAAACTGCGAAATCCGTCTAGTTCACCGCCCAACGTGAACCAGCAAACGGGTGTGGTCTGAACTCTTGGCGAGTTCAGCTACGATAAACTTCCCGTAGCCGGAGTCGCCAGACTTCGGAAAACTGCGAAAGCCGTCGTTTTCACCGTCCAACGTCAACCAGCAGACAGGTGTGGTCTGAACTCTTGGCGAGTTCAGCTACGATTAACTTCCCGTAGCCGGAGTCGCCAGACTTCGGAGAGCGTCTGAATTCTGGCGAATCCAGCTACGGGATCGTTCCATCCCGCTAACGATTGAGGCCGCAGAGATCCGCGATCGGGGCGCGAGAATTCGCAGGCGGGCTAAAATTTCTGATCACGCGTGAGACGACATCCCACCGAGACGCGATCGGCAGTGGCTATAGAAAGCTGTGGACCGGCATGACCATGATTTTGCCGTCACCGATGCGTCCGGTTCGCGTCACCGAGACGACTTTCTCGAGCACATGATCCAACCTCGAGTCGTCCACCCACATCGTGATTTGCACCTTGGGGACGAAGGCCTCGGAGTATTCGCTGTCTTGATACTGGTCGAGGTAACTCTTCTGCCGGCCATACCCCTTCACCTCAAACACACTGAGACCTTCCAGTGGAGCGCGTTGCAATGCGATCAACACTTTTTCGGCCAGGTGCGGCGCAACGACGGTGACGACTTGTTTCATCGCATTGGTTTCGTTCTATGAACTGGTGACTGCTCGACGGGCCAACAGTTCAGCAATCTGAACGGCGTTGGTGGCGGCACCCTTACGCAGGTTATCACTCACGCACCAAAACGCGATCCCGGAATCGGAACTGATGTCTTGGCGGATCCGGCCGACGAAAACGTCGTCCTTGCCGTCACAATCACGTGGCATTGGGTAGGAGTGATTGTCGAGATCATCGACCACGGTGACCCCTTCGGCCGCCTGCCACAACTCGCGTGCTTTCTCGACCGTGATCGGTTCCTTCGTTTCGACCAAGATCGATTCGCTGTGGCCGATCGCGACGGGAACCCGAACCGCGGTCGGGCAAACCGCAATGCTCTCGTCGCCGAGAATCTTGCGGGTCTCATACACCATCTTCATCTCTTCGCTGGTGTACCCGCAGTGCTTGTCCGATCCGATTTGCGGGATCAGGTTGAACCCGATCGGGTGTTGGAACGTTTCGGGCGTATGCGGTTGACCGTCGAGCGACGCACGGACACTCGAATCCAGCTCGACGTTTCCTGCCAACCCGGCTCCGCTGGTCGCTTGGTAAGTACTCACCACGACGCGGCGAACACCGACGGCGGCATGGATCGGAGCGAGTGCGACGACCATTTGCGTGGTGCTGCAGTTCGGGCTCGCGATGATGCCCTGGTGGTTCTCGACAGCCTGCGGGTTGACCTCGGGGATGATCAAAGGCACCTTCGGGTCCATCCGCCAATAACCACTTTCGTCGACCACGATGGCTCCCGCGTCGACCGCCCACGGTGCGAACTCGGCCGAAACCTCATCCGGTGTGCTGGCGATGACCAGATCGACGTCCTTGAACGCGGACGGCTCGAGCAGTTCGACTGTGATCTCTTCGTCACCGTAACGAACTTTGCTGCCGGCACTCCGCGAGGAGGCGAGCAGACGAAGCCGTCGCATCGGGAACTTCCGAGCGTGCAGCTGGTCTAGAACGATACGACCAACGGCACCGGTGGCACCGACCAAAGCAACACAATCAAACACGATAGAAACGTCAGGGTCAAAGGGCAGGGGCATCCGGTTGATTCAGCGACCGGATGCGACACGAAAATGGGAAACAGCGCCGCCTAAATGGAAAACAGCGCCGCCTAGCGACGATCCATGCGGCGGGCGATTGCCTCACGTGGCAACGGCATGATCTTGGCCGCGCCGCCGGTATTGTGCAAGAGATCCGAACGATCCGGTTTGCCTTCGGCGTCTTCGTATTGGACCAAAAACGCACCGACCTGGATGCCATTTTCTTGGTAAACCGGTGGCCAGAATTCTTCGGCGCGGATCGCCAACGTCTTGGCCAACAACCGGGTCGCACGGCCCGAGAAACCACTCAGGACCATATCCAATCGGCCGAGTGCTTCGCGGAACAGATAGAAAACCAACGCGGTGTCCTTGCCGTTTCCGCCGGCATATTCCCACGTGCCGTCGTCTTTCTCGTAGTAGAAACCTGGGTGCGGTGCGTCTTCGTTCTTGCTCAAACGCATTCCCGCCGATGCCCCATCCGGTTTCGGATCGCTGTCGCGGTAACGCAGGAAGAACGGGCACGAACGGGCCGATACATCATCGACATCGTCCTCGGTGACAAACGGCGTGCAACCGAACGCGTCGGAGAACAGCAACTCGACGGTCGGGTTACTCTTCACACTTCCGATGCAGATGATTCCTCGGTCACCGGTGGCCTCGGTGAACCCCTCGAAAACTTCGCCGGCACGGGCACGGGCATCCTCGAGCGAAACTTGCCCGGGGCTCCACACCAACGATTGTTGGATACGGTCGGGGCTCGGCACGTCGGCCGGTCGGCTCGATGTTTCGCCGCCCGCCGACTCGCCAAAGTGCTTGGCGACGCCGCCGAGGGTCGAGATCCCGTTGAGCAGTTCGCCGACGAGGACCGAGTCACTCGCGACGACCATCGCGTTTTCAGGAGACGCCTCACCTTCCCCCTGGCGGACCCCGACGACGATTTCGATGTCGCCGCGACGGGCCAACAATTCCCAGAAATTCTCTGCGTTGATCGCGAACAACGCACCGGGCAATTCTTCCGCTGTCGCGTGCCCCTGATCAATCAGATAATCACACAAACGCGAGAGAGCATCGAGCGGGATGTATTTCGCTTCGTTTTTCAAAAGCGATGCCACCTGGTGGCGATCCAAACCCGTGTGCTCCACAATCGCCTTGATCGTACCTGGGCGTTTGCGACGGTCAGGAGTGTGCCCGAGGAGTTCTGCAAGCCGAAAAGCGTATCTCATAAGTTGCCACTAGCAAACGGAGGAGGGAGAGGAGGTAAGCAGTAAGAGTGTCGCCTATTGATGCGTCACCGGCCGACCGACTAGGCCACAAAAAGTGAACCAGATCGGACACAAGCCACACGATCGCTCAATCACCAATACCTTCGCGACACATCTTGAACGAAGAATGCCGAAGGGGGAAGTCACCTACATTAGGTAATTCCCTTACCTGCCGGAATGATTCCCGTCGGGGCCGGTATTCTATCCGAATTCTGACCGCTAACGGGACACATGCCGGTGGTTTCAACACGATCATTCCGAATTTCGGGCGAACAAGCCCCCACTTTGCGGCGAAAACCGATATCTAAACCAAAACGATTGCTCGTTGTGACTTGCAACCACGGTAAAATGAAAGTTGAACTCAAGTTCGCCGAGACCGAACGATCGACCGGCAATCACTGCGGTAAAAGTAACGGCCAATAAATGCACAAACGGACGAGCAAACCGTCACAACAGTGGCGTCTTTCGTGTCATTGCTCCGTTACGACCACCACGATTACCTAACGACCGATTGTTTCACCTTAACAGAAATGCGTGCTCACCCCGCATCGGATCGCTTGACCGTCGAAATGCACCACCGAGACAAAACCGGTACGGTGGATCCTGCGAGGAGTCGTTACCCTCTCAACCTGATATCGAATCCGATTGACGATTCGCCGGTGCCTCGTATTCACCCCACCCGAGTCTGAAATTTCGATTCAAATAAAATCCGGTAATTTTCGTTCTTCTAGTAGCAACACCTCCTCCTGCACAGTCCAAACACACGCAGACGGACTAAAAACTCACCGCCCGATCGATACCAACGCATCGCAGTAGACTTTTGTCGAACACCACCACACGCCCGAACGAATCGCACGTCAAATCTGACAAACGGGGAAACCGTCCGGCGGAATCTGCGTCGGCAAACGATCCGATCGAGTCGTTCGTGCTCGACAAAATTTCCGCCGCCCAAGATGCACTTTGGCGTGCGGAGCTGACCCGGCGAGTCCTGATCCTGGTAATCGCGTCGATGACGACCGGGCTGGGCTGGCTGGTGATGGACCAATGGATCTGGTCGCCGGGCGTTTGGGGACGGACGTTTGTCGCCACCGTGCTGCTCGCCGCGGTTGCCGCGTACGCTTACCTGCGGCTTTGGCCCGTCGTGCATCTGCGAATCCGAGAAGACTACGCCGCCCGTGCTCTCGAACGCGACCACCCCGAACTCGGACATGCCTTGTCGAGCTACGTGAGTTTGCGTCAACAACGTGCCAGTCACCCTCGCGGACAACTCGCCCAACGGGTGGTTCAATCCGTCGGTGCCAACGCCGCCGCGAAACTGAAACACATCGACGCCCCACCGAGCGAAGCGACTGGGTTGATTTCATGGTGGGTGACCGCGATCGCTTTGCTCGCCGTGTTGGCGATCTACGCTCTGGCATCGCCGAAAAACTCCGCGCAATCCGTCGCTCGTCTCGTCCGCCCACTCGCGAACCTCGACGCACCACGACGGGTTCAAATCACCGACGTGGCTCCTGGAGATACCGAAACGTTGGCCGGACGCAGCCTCGAAATCGGAGCAACGGTCAAAAACCTCGGCGACGATGAGCCGGTCTACTTCCGCTGGGACACGCCGCAGAACGACCTCGATCATGCCGAGGATTCACGTAGCACTGCGGGCACGCGTGGTGAGACCTCGCAGACGCAAACGCAACTGCTGCTGAGCAACGCCGACGGCGACCTCGACCGATACGTCGCCACCATTGCGATCTCGCATCACGCCAAAGGAACCCGCCGCTACCACATCGTCGCCGGCGACGCTTCGGTTGGCCCTTACCAAGTTTCGATTCGCGACACGCCGGTCGTCCAAGTCCGCGAGGTGATCTATTCGCCACCGGCCTACACGGGAAAAACGAAACACACCAGCCACACGGGTTCCATCCAAGGCGTCGACGGGACCAAAGTCGAACTGGTCGCCTCGGTCAATCGCCCGATCACGCGTGCAATCATCGAATTCAATCCCCGAAAGGTCGGCCAAGACATCCAAGCCACCGCCGGTGCGAGCGAGATGCAAATTGCCGGTGATGGAACATCGGTACGATTCGCGTTCCCGCTGCGATCCCGCAAAGGCGGCGCGATTGAACTGCAGGACTATCGCATCCGCGTTTGGGATGACGTCGGGCAAACCAACGCGGACCCAATCGTCTACCCGATTCGTGTCGTCGAAGACCTGCCACCGGAAATCACCATTGTGGTTCCCCAGCAATCAGTCAAAGACGTCCCGATCGATTCCGAACAGGTCTTCGAGATTCACGCGGTTGACGTCGATTACGGTCTCGCCGAAGTGGAAATCGAAATCCACCGGGGCATCGACCTGATCGCCCGCTCGACACTGTGGAAAGAACCCGCCGGAAAACTCGGTAATCAAGTCGTCGAGTATCGCTTCCGCCCTTCGCGGATGATCGTGGTCGCACGCGACGGTGGAATCCGAGCACGACGCGGCGGCGGACTGATCGTCGGCGACGAAGTCGAAGTCGTTGCGATCGCGACCGACAACCGGACCGATCCGAACGACGCAACCATCGTCCCGGGCGTGACGCGAACCGAACCGGTCCGCCTGCGAATCACCGCCGCAACCTCACCCAACAACCAACCGGACAACGAACCAAACCAACCGCAAGGCAACCGCGACTCGTCCAAACAACAAGGCGGCGGCCAATCCGATGACGGACAACAAGGAGGCTCCGGAGGCGGCCAATCAGGCGAAGGCCAACAAGGCGAAGGCCAACAAGGCGAAGGGCAACAGGGAGAAGGTCAACAAGGCGAGGGTCAGCAAGGAGAAGGCCAAGAAGGCGAGGGACAACAGGGAGAAGGACAACAAGGCGAAGGTCAGCAGGGAGGCGATTCGCAAGGACAAAACCAATCCGGTGACAGCAATTCGGACGACTCGTCGGACGCTGGCTCGGAAATGACAGAGTCCGGCGGCGAAGACTCCCGCAGCGAGGGATCAGAAAACGGAGAATCCTCAAAGGGACAACCATCAAACAATGGTGACAATACCCCATCGGAAAACAACCGTTCGGATTCGAATGACTCGTCTTCGAACGAAAGCGGCGACGCGCGAACATCACAAGTCGACAAAGCAAACGCGTCCGACAATCAGCGATCGGGCAAACCCAACAGCGGCGACCCATCAAACGCTGCCAACAACACGCCCCAAACACCGCCGCAAGACGACGCGGAAGCGTTCGAGCGGATCCAGGACTACCTCAACGAGAAACGAAACAACCCGTCCGAAAACCAGGACGGCGGGAACCGTGATTCATCACGCCAACCGAACAATGACCGCAATCAGAACGGCGGAAACTCTGGCGAGCAATCGAATCAACAACCCGGCGACTCTGGGAACGAATCCGAATCAACCGAAGGCCAAGGCAGCGACAACAACGATGCCTCGGGTGAACAGTCACGCGATGGAAACCCACCACGCGGTCAAGATCCGAACGAGAATGCATCCGAATCGTCTAACGAATCGAAGCAACCCTCGGGCGACAACTCTCGCGATCCATCGATGAACAACCAAGACGGATCCCAATCGCAAAATCAAAATCGATCGCAAAACGAAAACACGCAAAACGACGCCGCACAAGACAATAACTCGGCCCGCGACCAATCAACAAACGACCAACGACCGAGTGACAGGGCATCCGGCGATCAATCATCCGACAACCAGTCCGGTGACGGTCGCTCGGACGACAGCCAAACCGGCGAAAGTGAACGCACAGAGCAATCCGGCAAGGATGATTCGAGCGAATCCGGCAAAAGTTCCGAAAACGGTAACGACGAACAGGGCTCGAATTCAGACAGCGATCAAGACGCCAGCGGCGACAACCCGTCAGGACAAAACCGCGACAGCCAATCCGGCAACCGCGATGCCGATCCGTCGCGATCGGACGAATCCGGTGCGAGCGATAACCAGGACGGCTCGCCGCAAGGTGATTCCGGATCAGACAGCCCGTCGGGCGAGCAGCCAGATCGCCAACCAGGACAGAACGGCGAGAGCCAATCGCAAACAGACGGATCGCCGTCGGACTCTCAGTCGGGTGATCCACGGGAGCAGAATCCGAATCAAGATCCCGGCAACAGTGACATGCCCGCGTCCAACGCGAACTCGTCAAACCCATCGAGCGATAGCCCCGGCGAACCTTCTCCGTTCGATCAAAACCCGTCGAGCGACTCGTCACAGGGCGGCGGCTCGGGACAATCCGGAGGCGGCGTCGGCGAAGAAGTTCCGGCTGAAGATGAACTGCCCGATCCGGTCGATATGGAATACACCAAAGCGGCCACGGACATGGTTCTCGATTACCTCGACGAAACGCGTACCGATCCCGATCCCGAATTGCTCGAACGGTTGAAGTGGACCGAACAGGACCTCCGGCGGTTCCGACAACGTTGGCAAGACATCAAACCGATCGACGGGGCACCACCGACCGACGGCCCCGCCGCTGACGAAATCGAAGAGGCCCTCCGCAGTCTCGGCATGCGTCCGCCGGGCAACACTCAGTCCAACCGCCGGGACCGGGCCGACGATATCCGCGGTCTACGCGACTCGGGCAACCGCCGTCCCGCGCCCGCGAACATCCGCGATGCCTTCGACGCCTTTCGCCGTGGGATCTCGCGGGATTGACACGCGAGTTTGCTGCGTCTTCGATCCTCATAGCTGACATCGCCCGAACTCAGTTTCCTCGCTGTCTTGCTTCCTCGACGTCTTGCGAGAACCTTCTGCGATAACGACGTCCGAGACTGGCACACCCTTTGCAAACCAACTCGCTAAATCAACAACGCCCTTCACCGGCGTTTTGCGACCTGCGAACTTGCAACATAGGATGCCCCATGAAATTCCTGTCTCCACTACGCTTCACTGCTCAACTCCTCCTCATCGTCTTCTTGGCCGGTTGCGACGACAACATCGACGCCAACTCCCCGTTGGCCGATACCGAACCATCGACCACGCAAAACGTCGACGTTGCCAACGCTCCACCGAATACTCTGGAGAACGAAAACGCCACCGACGAGGCCACGCAAAACACGCAACCGATCATCGCCTCAACCACCTTGGTCGCGATCGGCGACAATGACGTTGAGGGAACGATCGAGTTCGTACAGCGTGGCGACACAGTGAAAGTCACCGGCGAAGTCCGCGGGCTGTCACCCGGCAAACATGGTTTTCATGTTCATGAGAAGGGCGACCTCTCCGATACCGAAACCGGCAAGTCGGCCGGCGGTCACTTCAACCCGACCCACCAAGAACACGGAAAACCGGGCGAAGAGAAACGTCACGTCGGCGACCTCGGTAACATCGAAGCGAATGAGGACGGTGTTGCCAAGATCGACATCACCGATGAAGTCATCTCGCTCGATGGTCCGAATTCGATCATTGGACGATCGGTGATGATTCACGAAGGAGAGGACCAATTCACTCAGCCAACCGGTGACGCGGGAGGACGCGTCGCCTTCGGAAAGATCGAGAAGAACTAGGTTTCATTCCCGCACCGAACGAAACCTCAATCCCAAGCAACCGAGGCACCTCGCCTCGTTTAACATAAAGATGGCACCGCCATCGCCGAACGAGCCTGCGAAGCACAACAACGCTTCGCAGGCTCTCGGCATATCCAGCCCCCGTATAAGATCCCGGCGGAAACTCATGGCGAGTTTCGCTACCTGGGTTCTACGCCTCCGCCGCTGCGATGCGATCGGCCAATGCCGACGCTACCAAATCCGTTGGTCCGAGATACTCGGAAACGTCAAATTGCATGCCGGGGAAACGCTCGGCTGCCTCTCCGACCTGTTTTTGGATCGCCTCGTAAAGCCGACCTGCAAACAGCAAATGCGGCTGCACAATCACACGATCAAAATCTCCCGTGCCTGCCACCTGTTCCAACGTCTCCGGCAAACGCGGGCTCGCCATCGCATAGAAAGTCGTCCAAAGCCCTGTCGATGGCAAACCGAACTCAGCCGCCAACGATGGACTGTTCTTTCGACCTGTGCCTCGCACGGCGACTTCGCTCAACAACCGCATATCGGACGTCGCACACGGATCGCGGCTGCCACGCCCTACCATCACGACCGCAGTCCGCGGCTGTGGTTGTCCCAGGACGTCGGAAGATTGGGACGGCGCCGATGAAGCGAGAGCGGGACGCCGGCAAAGCGTTTTTCGCAACCGCGATCGCACGGCTTCGATCATCGCGGCGTTACGCGTGATCGGTTTGGCGAAACGCACTTCAACGTTGTCGCCGTTGGGAGTCTTTGACCGAGCCGTTTCGACTTCGCCGGGAATGTCGGACTTCGCGTGCCCGGCGGAGAAGAGCAGCAAAGGGGCGACCGTCACACGATCACACCCGGCACTCATCAATGAATCCCACGCCGCGGCAATGTCCGGCTGTTGAAATTCCAATAAGCATGGTTTGACGACCGCAGTGCCCCGCATCCGCTGAGCGAGACGTTCTCCGAGCTGAAAGAACTCATCGGTTCCCTGTTCATCGCGTGTTCCGTGACCGACCAACAAGACGCCGCGACGAGACGTTGCATCCATTGTGGGTCGATCAGGCATTCCAATTATCCAACAGCTACTGAATCAAGAACCTACTGAGTCAATAGCGTCTACTGAATCCGAGTCGCGTTGCTGAAACCTTCTTGTTGCAGGCTCGCCAACGCGGCATCAATGTCGAAGCCGGTGTCGTACTTCACGATCACTTTTTTGACCGTCAAAACGTTCGGGTCGGGCTGTTCGACCAACTCAACTTCGTCGACGCCTTCCGCCTTTTCGAGCGTTTCTTTCACGTGCGGATAACACGCGAACTGGCAGTGCATTCCGGGGACTTCGAGAGTCAACGTTCCCGGTTCGGACATCACCGACTCTTCGGCCGACGCGAGCGTGGCAGACGCCTGCGTGGCGGTCGGTTGGACGTCAGGTGGCGAAGCGATCAGGGCGATCATGATTCCCAATGCCGCGATTCCGGCGACTGCATAGACAACAGATTTCATGGTTTCAAACCTTTGGAAGGTGGGGGTTAATAGGCAGGATTGACCGGGCCAACGAAATCAAAATAGTTCCGAATGCGTTGGCGACGATGGACCCGTGACAGATCCAAAATGGAATTCGTACTGGAGTAAACTTGAGTGGGTTCCGATCGCCGTGCTTCGTTCGATTCGTGAACGCTAGGCGGCTTTCTTCTGATCAACGTCTTCGGCTTTATTTTCGCCGTCGTTTTCGTCCGTTTGTGAGTCGCTGTTTTGGACGGATTCGCTCCCGTCATGATTCGACAACATTCGTTCGACGACGGCAACGAGCGGTTTATCGAGCGACCAGACCGTTTCCTCGCTAGCCAACTCATTCGCGTCTGATTGATCTTCGTTCAACTCATCTTCGGACGCATCGTCTTTGGCGACATCGACGTCTGTGTTTGTTTCGTCCGTGTCTGTTTCGTCTGTATCTGTTTCGTCTGTATCTGTTTCGTCTCCATTTTCGGGCGACTCATCCGCTGCGACGATCGAGAACATACTGCGATCGATCCCTTTGAGTGACGGGTACGAGGCTTCTTGCCACAGCGTCATCAATCGACGAAGCGTCGCCAGGTCTAACTCGATATTCAACCCTTCATCGGGGACCACCCCCCAAACGTCGTCCTCATCATCGTCTTTCCCGCGATGGATGTTCCGGTCGCTCGGGCGGTAATACTTTGCAACGGTCAATCGTAGCGCGCTGCGTCCATATTCCAAGGGCAGAATATTTTGCACGGTGCCTTTCCCGAAACTTCGCGTCCCGCCGACGATCGCCCGGCCTTGATCCTGGAGACACGCGGTCACAATTTCGCTGGCGCTGGCCGAGTCATGATCGATCAAAATCGCC
>JBICHZ010000210.1:0-9277 GCA_043101355.1 Rhodopirellula sp. JB044 | reverse complement strand
CGCATCGATTTCGGCGACGGCGATGCGTGCGAATCCGACATGGCCGCGCTTTGTGAGAGCACGCTGCCACTGCTTAAGAAGGCGTGGGCCTTGTAGAACGAGTGGGCGAGGATGTGTAGCATCGCGATCGAAAACGCACCCAAACCGCACTGCAACATCATGAATCCCATTTGAGCGATCGTGGAATAAGCGAGCGATCGTTTGACGCTCGTTTGTGTCATCATCACCGTGCCTGCAAAGCATGCCGTGAACGCACCGACGACCAGCAATGCCATCAACGCTTCCGGGGCCAGAACCACCAACGGGCTCGTCCGAATGATCAGGTAACCGCCCGCATTGACGATTCCCGCGTGCATCAACGCGGACACGGGGGTTGGGGTTTCCATCGTGTTGGGAAGCCAAGTGTGGAAGGGAAACTGCGCCGATTTTGTCATCGCCCCCAAGACGATCAACCAACCGGCGGCGACATAACTGGCATCGATTTGCGTCCCGCCGGCCAACTCACCGGCCTGCTGTAGCAAACTTGCCATGTCGAACGTTCCGAAGTTCTTGAACGTCAGGATCAACGCGGCAATCAGAAATGCATCGCCGATCCGGCTGATCGTGAATTTGGACCATGCCGCACGATGAGCCGCTCCACGATGGCGATAGTGCAGCAGTAATTGATGAAGACCAAAGCTGGTCATCACCCAGGCGACAAAGAAAAGCAGAAGGTTCCCTGCGATCACCATTAACGACACCGCACCGGATGTGAACCCCAGCCAGCGGAAATAGCGTCCTTGCATAGCCTCGCCATCGAGATAACGGATCGAAAAGCGGCTCGCGACGAAGCTCACAATACTGACCATGGACAGCATCAAACCGGACACACCATCGATGTAAACGCCCAAGCCAATCCCGTATCCTTCGGACAGTTCGATGAAAGACACCGATAAAGGTTCGCCGCTTGTCGCGATGAAGACGACAGCCGCGAAGGCGATCACAGCCTGCCCCCCCAACACGCAAGGTACGAATCGGCGGAGCAATCGCACCTGGTCATTCGCATAGCGAGACGGAAGGCACGAAAACGCGACCAAGCACAGCATTGGGACGGCTAGCAACGTGGCAGCGAGTTCAATCACGATGTTTCTCCGGAGTTTCGATTTGGTACTGAAAAAACGGGCAGGTTCGGTCGAGGCACAAAAAAAGCCGAACGCGAACGCACATGGCGTTCCGCATTCGGCTTGTCCGTGGCAGCCTTACTGACCGTCGCGGCTTAGCAAATAGGTATGTGTCGTTGAGATACGATCCGGCCCCCTGTGCTGCTCCTCATCGGCGCTGCACCGGCCCTATGCGATTCCTTGCCCGCAACGGTTAGCCGTGGTAATCAAGCAGAGATCACAGCTAGCACCCAACGGTACTGGAGTTTGTCAGGAACGATCTCAATGGGTTTGTGATTCGATGCGCAGACACCATCCGCCGGCGAACTCCGCGAGATGTCGCAGCCGCTGTCGTTTAGGTATATGCACAAAAAAAGCCGAAAGACTATGAGACCATAGTCTTTCGGCTTTCTCACCCCGACTCTGTTGTTCGGGGAAACGAAACCTTTTCGTGAACGCTTGCCCCTGAATCCTGTTCCCGCGAAGTTTGGGTAAGACCAAGTCCAAGCAAAGCTCACATCGTCAGAAGAGTAGGCAGAACTTCAGTTATCGTCAAGCCATTCGAAAATAAAATTTGCGATACCGTTTAGGTATCAGTGAACGTCGGCTTCTCCTCGAGAGTGAACACGATCACGCGTTCTCCCGTTTTCGCGCTGATGTCGGTGTGCAGGCTGACGACGTTGATGTGCAGGATATCCTTGATCGCGGCATCGAGCAGCGTCCGTCCTCGCTCGATCAATTCTTGTCGCATTTGCTTGATCAGGTAGCGGCCTCGCTCGTGCCGTTCCGACTCGGCGAGCTTCAATTCCGCCGGAGTGAGAACGTTCTTCAATCGGATCAACACCATGTCGTCAACGATGTAGGACCGAGTTTCCAATGGCCCGCGTCCCATGAACTCTTTCTCGAAACGAATGATCGCTTTGCTGATTTCTCGTTCCGTTTCGCGTTTGCTAGGCATTGAAAGTTCAGGGGTGAGGTGCGAACGGGGGCCAGAATGAACGATCGATCCCCTACACTAGCCAGTGCTCCGTTTTGAGGCCTCGAACCTGTCGGCAAGGCATGGTAGTCGCTCGGGCAATTTCTGAGAATTGCCCCTGGCTCACCCCGACCATCAATCAGTGGTCGCGTTTGCGTTCCCACCCAAGACTCTCGGGCGAAGCTACGAACTCTCGTGTGAAGCTACGAAGCGAACTCGGGACGCTGCGGTCGGTCGGGACGAGTGTCTTCACCGCCGCCTCGTCCTCCACGGAATCCACCGCCGCCCCCGCCACGGCCGCCACGCTGGCCGCCTCCTCGCTGACCTTCTCCACGCTGACTTTCTCGACCACCGAAACCACCTCGGCCTCCCGCACCGCCGCGTCCGCCTCGACCTCCGCCGCCGCCGAAGCCTCGCGATTCGCCCGTTGATGCGAACGCCACTTGGTTGTCTTTGGGGTCCACGGTTTCGTTTTCATCCGTCACACAATACAGATGCTTGTCACTGCGAACGAGCAAACGTCCCTGCGAAACGGCTGGACTGCCGCCGAAGGATTCTCGTTCGGTAGTGAAGCGGTTCATGCTGACCAAACTCGGCTCATCGCCCAACGCATACACAAACGCTTGCCCCGATCCGTTGACGTAAAACAACTTGCCGTTCGCGATCACGGGCGATCCGTAGTCTTGTGCCCCCATGCCGCCACCGCGCGACGCACCCTCCAATCGAACTTGGCTGATCTTGTCGCCGCTTTCAGGATCGATGACGATCAAAACGCCACTGGCGACGAGGTACAACCGTTCGCCATCGAACACGGGCGAACCAAACCGCGCCGAATCGCGACCGGTCCACGCGATCTTGCTGTCGGTGACGTCTCCGCTGCCGCCTGCTTCCACCGACGCGCTGCCACCGCCTCGTCCGGTAAACGCATACACAACGTTGCCTCCAACCACGGCACTCGATTGAGCCTGATCGGCATCGGAGGTGGCCGCGTACCAACGCAGCTTTCCGGTTTCCGGATCGAGCCCCCATACCTCTTTGGGGACACTCATGACTAAATCGGTTCGCTGACTATCGACTTCAGCCAACAAGGGTGTGCCCCACATGTTGTCGAGCCCCTCCGCCTCCGCCCGCCAAACTTCTTTGCCGGTCGCTTTGTCAACCGCAACGATCGCCTGGCTCTCCGCCGCCGCAGTCACGATCACAAGGTTCTCGTATAAAATCGGACTCGAGGAGGAGCCCCATTTCCGCGGGTCCGACTCACTGCCGAGTTTGACGTTCCAAAGTTCGTTCCCGTCGAAATCGAACGCATACAAACCACTCTTGCCGAAGAACGCATACACGTTCTCACCATCACTGACCGGCGTGTGCGACGCGTATCCGTGCGCGGTCACGCCGATCCCCGTGTACGGATCCTCGGGCTGCGCCGCCGGAACATCTTTTTGCCAAACCGCTTCACCGGTAGATAGATCAACGCAAACGAGATGTCGAACCAAATCGTTGATATCGCCTGGCTCTTGCCGATCCAAACCGTAGCCGGAGTACGCCGTCACAAAGACTCGATCGCCGACAACGATCGGACTCGACACGCCCGCGCCCGGCAACGACGTTTTCCACGCGATGTTGGCTTTCGGTGACCACTCCGCCGGCAACGTTTCGCTCTCGCCGCTGACCGCCGATCCGTTCGGCCCGCGAAAACGGGTCCAGTCGTCTGCCCGAACCTCGGCCGATGTTGCGGCCACCACGCCGGCCAACGCCACCGCACACGAAATCCCTTTAAAACGTCGAATCATCTCTGTATCCCTGCCAACCACATTGAAAAGAAAATATCAGCGAAAAGAGCGGTCCTCCCGCCACTAGCCGGGTTTGAACACCGGTTTGGGCCCTCGGTATCGCATTCGTCCACCGATTGCCCCGGATTCGCTCACCCGAAGAAGTTGCTCGCGAATAACGTCGCGAATAACGCAGCAAAACCCTCCCCGTCCAACTCCCTCGGTGAAGACACCTGGCATGCACAACGCGAGTCTTGATCGCGGAATCTCGCCGATGCCCCGCCGCGAAGCTCTCGCTAGTAACTCACCCGCGGTACAGGTTGGCATCGATGTCGTGGCGTTTGAGAAGTTTATTCATTCCTTGCCGCGACAATCCCGCCTGCCGTGCGGCTTTCGCGATCACGCCGCCATGCCGTTCGAGCAAAGCGGACAAGTAAGCCCGGTCGGCTCGGTCGAGAGCCTCGTCTCTCGAAATCTCAGCCAAGTCATCGACGCCGGTTGATTCCGAGGTGACGTCGAATGGGGCTAAGATCGCGGCGGGTAAGTCAGCCGCCTGCACGCGATCGCCTTTGGCCAGGGTGAGTGATCGTTCAATGACGTTGCGTAGTTCACGAATGTTGCCAGGCCAACGATACCGGCGAAAGCAATCCAGCGTCTCTGCAGAAAAACCATGTACGCTCGATCCTGAAGTACGAAGTTGATTCAAGAAGTACTCCGCCAACAACAAAATGTCATCACCACGCTGCCTCAGTGGTGGCAACTCGATGTGAATCACTGCCAACCGGTAAAACAAATCTCGACGGAACCGATCGGCATCCACCTCTGCCTGTAAATCACGATTGGTCGCACATAGAAAACGTGTGTCGACCCGCACGGGTTTGTCTTCACCGACCGGCGTGAACGTCTGCTCCTGGATGACACGCAATAATTTCGACTGCGAAACCAACGGCAGTTCCCCGAGTTCATCGAAGAATGCCGTTCCCCCATCGGCCGCTTTCAATTGACCCGCTTGATCTTTCACCGCCCCCGTGAACGATCCTTTGACATGACCAAACAACGCCGACTCAAAGAGAGAATCCGGAATCGCGGTGCAGTCGATCACCTGCAGTTTCTTGCTCGATCGCTGACTGCGTTTGTGGATCGCCCTTGCGATGATCTCTTTACCGGTCCCACTCTCGCCGGTGATTAGGACGCTCGTGTTGCTAGGTGCGACGCGTTCAACGATTTCCATCACTTCGAGCATTTTCGGGCTATGGCCGATCACGTCTTCAAACTCCGACGTCGCCGCTTTCTGGGTACCGACGATTTTTGCAGACGGAGGATCGGTGGCATCATTGTCTTGCATTTGGGGGTGTCGTCCCCGGGCGGGCAACGCACGCTGTACCGCAACTAACAACTCATCGAGCTTCACCGGTTTGAGCAAGTAATCGGTCACTCCCAAACGGACGCTCTCGATCGCCGACTCGGTCGATGGAACCCCGGTAACGATGATCATCGGCGTCTCGGGATACGCAGTGCGTCCTTCTTGAAGAAGTTCGAGCTTCAGGTTGCCCGGCATGTTCAGATCCGAGAGGATCAAATCGAACGAATGGTTTTGCAACACGTCGATTGCATCGTGGGCGTCTTCGACACACACGCACTCGAATCCCTCTTCGCGCAGGAACTCTGCCGTTGTTTCACGGTACAACGGCTCGTCGTCGGCGATCAGGATCTTCGGTGGCTGCTGATTCATAAGTGCCCTATATCGACGTCAATCTGCGTGGCAATTCAACGGTGAAACAGGTGCCTTCGCCGATCCGGCTTTGCAAACGAATGTCGCCCCGCATTCCCTCGACCAGTCCCTTCGTCACCGACAACCCCAGCCCCATACCCTGGCCGACTTTCGCGATCTTGGTACTCACGAATGGAAAGAAAATTTTCTCTCGTAGTTCTTCCGGCACTCCACACCCAAAGTCCGTGACCTCTATCCGCACGCCACCGGTGGATGGTTTGACGGCGACCTGCACCCGTTCACCTTTCTCGGACGCTTGGATCGCGTTGTGTATGAGGTTGATCAGGATTTGCTTGACCTCGCCCGCACGAAGATGGACTTCGTTTTCTTGAAGCCCTTCGCCGGCGGGGAGCGGAATTGTATCCCAGTCGACCGTCACGCGGCTTTTACGAGCAGCCGGCAAGGTGAGTGAGAGGACGTGATGTTGAATCTCGCCCATTGAGAAAGTGGACGCCGTCTGTTCGCTCGGACGATAAAGTTGATACATCTGGTGCGTGATGCTGCTGATACGTTCGATTTCATCGTCGATCAACTCGAGCTTGTCATAGTGTTTGACGTCCTTGGACAGATGCCGTTTCAACAAAGCGAACGCGTTGCGAATTCCGGCCAGCGGGTTGTTAATCTCGTGTGCAACTCCCGCGGCGAGTTCACCGATCGCGGCGAGTTGCTCCATCTTCAAACGATGTTCCTCGAGCTGTGCGATCTTCGCCGTTCGCTCTTGAACGAGTTGCTCGAGGTGTTCGTTCTGCAATCGCAACTGCTCTCGCATCGCGTGCTTTTCCGTGACATCACGAACACTCGCACGAAACCCGAGAGCCTCGCCGTCGCGGCCCCGCAACGGTTGCCACGAGATCGCGACCCACGGTGTCGATCCGTCACGATGGAGCACGCGAAACTCGATGTTGTTCTTCGTACTGCCCCCGGCCGCATCCTTCATGTGCACAGCCATCCGTTGGCGATCATCCGGAACAATCAACGGCAACGGATAATCGTCCATCGCCAAACACTCATCAGGCGTGTAGCCGGTAAAACGCTCAACCGCCTCATTGACCCACAGAACCTCTCCTTCCACCGACAACCAACTTTCCCAGTCGACAGTCCCTTCTGCGATCGCGCGGAAATACTCCGGTGCGATCGGGTCGCCGCGTCGAGGCGACTTCGCAGATGTCCTCTTCGTTGTTGACCTCGATGACTCCATGCCCCAATTTTAGACCAGACGTCGGCAAAGGCGAATCCAGCCAACGACCGTCAACCTCAGTTGACGCTGCGGAAACCGGGGTGAACACACAACCGCCTCATCGCGGCTCATTCGCGTCAAATACGTGATTGGCTCGCATCGTGCATGAATGTTCGGTCGTTTCAACCTCGCTTCTGCGAAGAAGCCGACTCGCTCGCGTTTTCATGGAAGAATCGGACACGGCCCTTCTTCACAAGTTAACGCCCACACCGGAGGCCGTGCCAATGGTTCCTGCTCTTGTCTCGCATCAACCTCGTGTTCCGCGTCCACCGAAAACGACATGGTCGGACCAGACAAACAACGCTGAGTTACGGTCCGCCCGCTACCACGTCAGGAACGATCCCGCGAACCTCTGTGACGAAGATCGCTACTTTATGCGTCTCGTTGTGATGATGCTCGCGTTCACGGTTTTGCCGGCATTGGTAGCCATCGCATACATCATCTTCTACCCCGAATCGTTGCAGCACGACCTCGTCCGATAGTTCCGCGACCATTCCGTTCTCCGCAGATGACGACGCATGCGCATGCAAGAGACGTCGGGCCAATACGCCCATCGTCACTCGCCCGCATAGCGATTTATAGCGATCAATTCGGCATCGCAGCAAACCGTTCTAAACCGTACCAAGCGGTTGCTTCGGCCCAAAGAACTCACAGTGCAATCGATCGGAGTCGACTCCTAATTCGTTCAACGATCTTTCGATCGATCGCATGAACGGCTTCGGCCCGCAGAAGTAATACAACGCGTCCGCGGTCGGAGTATGCTCGGCGAGATACTCCTTCGTAACCATCCCGACGTCATCACATTTCCCATCCGACTCGTCGGTCGGAAGCGGAGCGTCGTAAAGAAACCGTGTCACCACAGGGGACTCGCTGTCGGCGAGACCGCGGACCTCATCACGAAAAGCATGGGCGCCACTATTCCGAGCCGCCTGCAGGAAATACACGGGCGTTTTGTTGCCTGCCGCCACCAACGCTTTGGCCATCGACAACAGCGGCGTTACCCCGATTCCACCGGCAATGAACACGACCGGACGTTCCACGGGCGATTGAACATCCAGGGTGAACTCACCGCACGGCGGTCCCAAGGCGATAACGTCGCCAACACCGACATGATCATGCAAATAGTTGGAAATCACGCCATCGGGTGCCTCAGCCGGACCGGCGACTTCTCGTTTGACACTGATTCGAAAGTAACCGGTCCCCGCACAATCCGAAAGACTGTAGTTGCGCGGCGAAGTCGGCGTTGACGGATGATCCAAGTGGACCGTGATGTACTGGCCGGGCAAAAACGTCGGCAATGCTCCACCGTCCGCAGGCTTCAAATAGAACGACGTCACAATGTCGCTCTCAGCAATCTTTCGTTCAACGACAAAGTCTCGCTTACCATTCCAACCGCCGGGTTGGTTTTCCAAGTGATCGTAGATTCTGTTTTCACGGCCGATGCAAACGTCCGCCAACAAACCGTACGCTTCCCCGACCGCGGCACAAATTTCTTCGGTAGCGGCGTCACCCATCACGTCCTTGATCGCATCCATCAGGTGTTTTCCCACGATCGGATAGTGTTCCGGCTTCACGCCAAGCGAACAGTGTTTTTGTGCGATCAACTCCACTTCCGAACCGAGCACATCGAGGTTATCGATGTTCGCAAAATAAGCACAAATCGCCCCCGCGAGCGCGGCCGGCTGCTGTCCGCTCTGCTGATGCGCCTGATTGAAGAACGCTTTGACCTCGGGATTGCCAGCGAACATCCGCTGATAAAACTTGCAGGTAATCGTATCAGCGTTGGCCGCAACCGCCGGCGTGACTTGCTTGATGATTCGGATGGTTTGTTCGCTGAGCATAAGAAACCTTCGAAAGAGAAAACACGGTGGAATCAACCGAACCTCAGTCCACCGATCCCCGCGAATGAAAACCCGATGTCCACACGAGCAATCATCCGGACGAACGAAACCGAGCCGGCCCAAACAAACACCCGGAGGTGCACGTTAGAAAATCCTACCCACCGAGATATCTGCATGTCAAGGAGCAGATTTCAAGTCCGTTCGATTCGCCAGCAAACCACGGCGCGACGAAAGACCGAGCTGCCAAACCGCGTCCCGTGGCTACAGCCGCCACATTTGTTCGGTTCGCTCGACTTTGATTGAGAGAAGACTCCGTGATAAATCGGCAGCCGGATCCAGTAGGCGAGTACCGCGAATCTCACCGGCAGCACCGTCAACATGACGCTGTAGATAGAGCAGCCCCTGCGAATGCATACGCGTCCGGTAAAGACGCGTGAGAACGCACCCGCCTGCGAGTGAGGACAAACCGAATCATTTCGTTCAGGAAATCTACTCGCTCTCGCCGCGATGCCTGCCGCGTGCCAGCCAGCATCCCACGGCTAAG
>JBICHZ010000209.1:0-3115 GCA_043101355.1 Rhodopirellula sp. JB044 | reverse complement strand
GGTCGCCAAAGGACTCGCGTTCTTAATGCAAAACCAACGCTCCAACGGTGATCTCTACCGGCTCGAGAACGCCGTCAGTGATCAGAACGTTGCTTTGTACTCGCACGGGATCGCCTCCCTCGCGTTGTGTGAAGCGTACGGCATGACGCAGGACAGCGAACTTCGCGACGCGGCACAACAATGCATCAACTACATCGAGGCGACTCAGCACCGTCGTCGCGGCGGTTGGCGTTACACGCCGCAGGTCAGCAGCGACACGTCGGTGACCGGTTGGATGATGATGGCGGTCAAGAGCGGCGAGTTGTCGAACCTCAATGTTTCGCCGGACGTTTACAAAGGGATCAACCGATGGTTGAGCTTGGCTCAGGTCAGCCCGGCCCGACGTGATCTTTATGTTTACAATCCCTATGCACCGGATACGCCACAACAGGCCCACGGGCGACGCCCCACGCCAACGATGACCTCGGTCGGTATTTTGATGCGGATGTACTCCGGATGGAGCCGCGAGAATCCCGACATGCAATCGGCCGCTGACTATATTCTCGCCAGCCCACCGAAAATCGGCACTCGCCGCGCACCAATGCGGGACACGTACTACTGGTATTACGCGACCCAAGTCATGTTTCACATGGGCGGCGACTATTGGAAAAAATGGAGCGGCTACCTCACGCCCGTTCTGATCGACAGCCAAATCAAACGCGGCCCGGAAGCCGGCAGTTGGGATCCCGAATATCCCGTGCCGGATCGTTGGAGTGCCCACGGCGGTCGACTGTACGTCTCCGCGATGAACCTTCTCAACCTCGAAGTCTACTACCGGCACCTGCCGATCTACGAGGAAACCGCCGGCGAAGAATCGCGGTAACGCCATCTCGCTCTACACGTTGCAGCGCAACTCCGAAACGCGGCGATCAAATCCCACACGTTGTCGCGTTCTCCGAAATGCGAAAAAACGGAACGTCGATCGAAAAGACCGACTCGCGTGACACCTCTTCGCCACGCCGCTAATCGGATTGTATAGAATGGCCACGTCGTGACCTGGGCCTGCATCCGCCGAGTCCGCGGTACCTCGAAACACACGGTTTCTCCGAAAATCCCTACTTCCCCCACTCCAGTCTCAATTTCGCGTCTCATGCTCTCACAACTCAGACTTTGTTTGTTCACCTTCACCTGGTTGATACTCGGAACGCTCGCTGCCTCCGCCACCAACGTGGTTTTCGTGATCTCCGACGATCAAGGATACGGAGATCTCGCTTGCACCGGCAATCCGATCATCAAGACGCCCAATATCGACAAACTTGCCTCGCAAAGTTCCGGACTTAGCGACTACCACGTCGCCCCGACTTGCTCGCCAACCCGTTGTTCGTTGCTGACCGGACACTGGACCAACCGGACGGGTGTTTGGCACACGATCATGGGGCGTTCGATGCTTCGCGAGAATGAAGTAACCATCGGACAAATGTTTGCCGACGCCGGATATGAAACCGGAATGTTCGGAAAATGGCACCTCGGCGACAACTTTCCTTATCGCCCGGAAGATCGCGGGTTCACCGAAGTCTATCGTCACGGTGGCGGCGGGATCGGCCAGACTCCCGACGTTTGGGACAACGCTTACTTCGACGGATCGTACTTTCACAACGGAACGATCGTTCCTGCCAAAGGCTTTTGCACGGACGTATTCTTCGATCAGGCCAACCAGTTCATCACTCGGTGCGCGAAAGCGAACAAACCTTTCTTCGCATACATCTCCACAAACGCACCGCACAAACCGCTGCATTGCCCGAAAAAGTACACGGACATGTACGAAGGACAGTCTGAAAGCATCGCGGCGTTCTATGGCATGATCACCAACATCGACGACAACGTCGGAAAGACTCGCCAGCTGATCGATGATCTGGGAATTACCAACGACACGATCTTTATCTTCACGACTGACAACGGCACCGCCAGCGGTGCGAAGGTTTACAACGCGGGAATGAAGGCGGGCAAAGGCAGCCCGTATGACGGCGGCCACCGTGTCCCGTTTTTCCTGCATTGGCCTGCCGGCGGGATTACGCAGCAGCATGACGTGACGACGCTCACGCACGCCGTCGACATTGTTCCGACACTCCTTGAAATGACGGGTGTCCCTAAACCAGAAGGAGTGAAATTCGACGGTTTGTCGATCGCCGATCTGCTCGATCCGAATAAGGATGTCGAATGGCCCGAGCGTTTTGTGATCAGCGATTCGCAACGCGTGCGCGACCCGATCAAGTGGCGAAGTTCAGCAGTGATGTCGCAGAAGTTCAGGTTGATTAACGGAAAACAACTCTACGCGATCGACGTCGATCCGGGACAGACGAACAACGTTGCCAAGGAACACCCGGAAGTCGTTGAAACGATGCGACAGTTTTACGAAGAATGGTGGGCCGATATCTCTCCATCGTTCTCGCAAACAACGGAGATCTATCTGGGCCACAAAGATCACCCGGTCGTCAGCCTCACCGCCCACGATTGGATTCAAAAGATCTATCCCCCATGGCACCAAGGATCGATCCGCGAAGCGAGTCGCAAGAATCCGGATCCGGGAAAACTGACCCACCAAGGTTATTGGGCGGTCAAAGTGGTTCGCGACGGCAAGTATCAGATCTCGTTGCGACGCTGGCCGGTTGAATCGGGAGCCGCGATCAACGCTTCGCTGCCACCGGGCGATGATGTGCCCGGTGCCACTACGCCGTTTCGCGCAACACCTGGAAACGCGATCAACGCAACCCACGCGGTGCTGCGAATCGACGACGAAGACCTGCAGCGAAAACCGGTACCCGCCGGTGCCGAGGAAGTCAGCTTCGAAGCCGAACTGAAAGAAGGCTCGCATCAGCTCGCGCCGATCTTCGAGATCCCCGAAGGCGAACTCGGAGCCTACTACGTGGTCGTCACGAGCTTGAACTAAAGCGATCCAGCAGCCGAGTTCGCCGGATCGAAGTGAGTCCGAAGTCTCGGCGACCAGGGCTTCCAACATTGGCCTAACTTATTTTGACGACGCAGTTTAACATGCTGGCGAACAATAACTCGCTGGCTATGGAGAGCTGCTGTGAAAAAGTCGATCTTTCAGGATTCCGTCTTCCAGAACTTTGTCAAA
>JBICHZ010000208.1:0-18554 GCA_043101355.1 Rhodopirellula sp. JB044 | reverse complement strand
TTGTTGGGTGACCCCGAGTGCCGCGAGGACGGACGAGGCGAGTTGATCGGCGTCCATCGCGGTGGCGGCGTCGACCCAGATGATGTCGCCGGATAACTGCGGCGCGAGACGTTTGGCGATGACGGCGGCGGTTTGCGTCTTGCCGATTCCGCCGGTTCCGGTGAGCGTCAGCAGGCGGTTGTTTTCCTGACCGAGCCACTCGACCGCGGACTCAATGATCTGATCTCGGCCGACCAAATCCGGTTCACTCCACGGGCAACCGACGAGTCTTCCCGGCCCGGTCGACTGCGCCGAATGCAACATCGAACTGAGTGCTTCGTCGGCGAACCGTTGCAGTTCGGTGGCCAACTCCGCGGCGGTCGCGTAACGGTCATCGATTCGTTTGGACAAACATCGCAGGCAGATTTTGGCGAGCTCGTCGGGGATGTCGTCGCGGAGTTGTCCGGGCGGCACGACGCTGCGGGTTTGGATGGCTTCGAGCACATGCGATGTCGTCGAACCACTGAACGGGAGCTGTCCGGTGAGCAATCGGTACAACATCACACCGAGGCTCCACACGTCGCTGCGGCCGTCGAGGTGGTGCGTTTCGCCAAAGCTCTGTTCGGGCGACATGTAGGCGGGCGTTCCGAAAACCTTGCCCTCGAGTGTCTCTTGGTCGGATCGGCGAATCGCCAAACCGAAGTCGAGCACCGTGGGGTTGCCCCGCGAATCGATCAGCACGTTTTGTGGTTTGAGGTCGCAGTGGATCAAACCGGAAAGGTGAGCGTGATGCACCGCACGGCTGATCCGGGCCATCACACCGGCGAGTACTCGTTCGTCGGGGTTGGACGCGTTTCGGCAGAAGTCGGTCCACCAGGCGTCCATCGGTTCGGCGTCGACCATCCGCATCACAAGGTGGACGTGTTCGGCGTCGACGATGACGTCATAGATCGTCATCAGGTCGGGATGATCGAGACCGGCGGCGGTGCGCGCTTCGGCGACGAGGGCGTCCCGGTGGGCCAGGTTGCTGGCGAGTTCCGGGTGCAGCGTTTTGATCGCGACGTTTCGTTGGAGTTGTTGATCGTAGGCTTTCCAAACAACGCCAAAGCTGCCTTCACCCAGCAGTTTCTCGCGTTTGAAACGTGGCCGCAGTCCCAGCCAACTGTCGGTCGGCTCTGTCGATGTGACGGCAACGTTCGAAGAGCCGACGAGCGTGTGCAGTGGGTCTTCGTTGGAATTCGGAGGCGATGATGGCGCGTCCGAAGGGGAGGAGGATGCATCATCCAACTCCGAAAACCAGGTTTGCAGTTTCTGGCTGAATTCCGCGTGGGCGCGTGGGGTTGCGAACGCGTCCGGTGGGAACTCGTCACGCCATTGTTCGAGCGATGGTAATTCACCGTGACGTTTGCGCAGCCGCCACTCGTCTTCGATCAAGTCCGCCGTCAGCACGATGGAGGGAAATTCGGCGAGGTATTGCCGAAGGGGTTTGGCATCGTGGTCGGCGGAGCGATACCGGTACTCGAGATCCATCCGCACGAGTTCCACGAGGATGCGTTCGCGGAGGTTCGCGTCGTCGATCTTTTCGTTGAGGAACGAATCGATGTCGGGCGGGCTGTCATCGAGCCAATGCGATTCGAATTCATCGAGGAGGGCTTCCTCTCGCAAGTCGTTATCGCCGGCCGGATTCGTATTGTCGGCCGAACTCATGTTGCCAATGTGTCGAGGCGTTCACGCCAACGCGACCGCATTTTCTCGAGCAGTCGGCGAACGGTCCGTTCACTGCGGCCGACCCGTTCGGCGATTTCGGTCATTTCAAAACCTTGCATCCGCAGTCGCACGATTTCGACCTGGTGTTCATCTAAGTCGCTGGTCAAATGATCGAACTCTTCCATCACGGCGGCCGCGGCGTCGGGCAACGGTTCCATCGCGGCGGCTTCGAAGCAGCGGACGTTTTCGTCCCCGGGCAGGTTCGCGACCGATTGCTCGGCATCCATTCCGCGTTTGGCGGCGCGGTGATGGGCAACCCGGCGGCGAAGTTTGTTCAGCGACATGACGACGAGCAATCGCCACAGGTCGCCGGTTTGATCGATCTGAAACTTTTGCTTTTCCACACCGACGAAGAAACTGCGAAACGCGGACTGAACGATGTCTTCGGCGTCGACTCGGCGGTTGAGTTGCGAACTCATCCGGCGATGCACCATCGTGATTAACCGTGCAACGTATCGATCGAATAACTCTTGCGAGGCGGCTTGATCGCCTTGGCGGCATCGGTCGACGAGGATGACAGATTGTTCGTCCATCGCGGCACATCGGGTTGGTATTTCACGGGGCGTGTTCGGGTGCCATTGTAGCCAGAGGCGAATCATTGTGACCCCACACCCCCAAGAAAATGAAGACGGCAGAAAGATGAGCATTCGCCCGTACGGAATGTGAGGATCGCGGGTTTCGTTGGGACGTTGTGTGGTCACCGATGTGGTTGCCGACAAACAAAAAAATGCGGCTGTCCCGGAGGGCAGCCGCATCGGCGATGATTCAGATCGGAGTCAGACGCAGCCGGTTTGGCTGCGACGCAGGCTAAGCAAACGGGCTGTACTTGCCCGGGGTTGGGACGGGGTACTTGCCGTCTTCGCCGCGGACGACCGGTGGGGTCGACTGCAAGGTGTACTCGTCGATGCCCGGAGCGAGGTCATGGCCTTTCTCGAGCAGTTCGTCCCAACGAACGATCTTGCCCGAGTAGCACGCCTCGCGGCCGAGGATTGCGGTGAAGGTGGACTTCGCCCCGTATTCGCCTTCGTTATAAATTTCGCCTCGCATCAGAGCTTCGATCAGGTCGTGTTGCTCTTGTTGGTGACCGTTGACGCGTTTGCCTTCGAATTCCCACGCGTTCTCGCCGTTGATTTTGCCGTTCGGGTTTGCGGTCCCCTTGGTGCCTTGGGCGAACTCGCCGACGTGGTTCCATGCGCCGCGAAGGTGGCGACCTTGGCTGAACATTTTCGTGCCGTCGGCGAAGGTGTATTCGCAGAACGTGTGGTCAAAGATCTGCGATTTGGAACCATCGCCCCCTTCGCGTTGTTGGTGACCGCCCATGCCGTTGCATTCGACCGGGTAGGCTCCCTTGACCCAGCAACCGACGTCGAGGTTGTGGATGTGTTGTTCGCAGATTTGGTCGCCGCAAAGCCAATTGAAGTGGTACCAGTTATTGGTTTGGAACTCCATCTCGGTCTGGTCATCACTCTTGTTTTTGTACCAGATGCCGCCACCGTTCCAATAAACCTGTTGCGAGATCACGTCGCCGATGGCACCGTCGTGGATGCGGGCAACGGTTTCCATGTAGGACGGTTCGTGACGTCGTTGCAGGCCGATGCCGACCATCAGGTTTTTCTTCTTGGATTCTTCCACCGCTTTGAGAACACGTCGAACACCGGGGGCGTCGGTCGCGACCGGTTTTTCCATAAAGATATGGCGTCCCTTCGCGACGGCATATTCGAACTGTTGCGGTTTGTAACCCGGTGGGGTTGCGATCACGACGAGGTCGCAATCGACGTCGATGGCTTTCTTGTATCCGTCGAGCCCGGTGAAGATTTGGTCTTCGGGCACATCGACTTTATCGCCGTGGCGACGCGAGAGTTGGTTGAGGGCTTCGCGACATTTGCCTTCGAACGCGTCATGAACGGCGACGAGCTTCACGTTGCCTTTGGTGTTCATGATGTTGGCGGCGGCACCTTTTCCACGGCCACCGCATCCGATCACGACAAAACGGATCACATCATCGCCGGCGGCGTGAGCGTTGGGGATCGCCATCGTGCTGATGCCCGCGCCGGCACCGAGGGCGGTACCGGCGAGTACCGATGAGTTCTTCAGAAAGCCACGGCGCGAATCGGGAGTTTCGATTGCGGACGCGGGTGTGATGATGGATGAGGGCGCGGGGGTCTGCTTGGAGTTTTCCATGTTGTTCTCGGATCAATGGAGTTAGCAACAATCGCCGCCGATGCTTCGGTGGGATTATGAAGGGGGTGGGAAACGTTGGAGGGACGAGGCCACCGTTTGCGGGCGTCTCGCGGTTCTCGGCTGAACTCGATCCAACGACACCGTGCGGGTCGTCGCGAGCAGTGCGAGTCTTGTCAGATTGTATACGAACCGCGATGTCTTCGCACGCCGATCGGGGCGGGTTTTTCCCAAAGCTGCACTTAGGGTTGTCTCAACAGACTTCGCGTCGGAGTTGCCAGCAAAGGCTGTTTGCGAAGCGTTCCGTCGAATCCGCGCACAAACGGTCGTCAGTCGGTAGATTCCCGACGCGGATCGGATTTCGAGCGAGAGGTTCTAGCGAGAGTTTTATCGCGAGGTTCGAGTTCGTTTTGCCGTTGAGCATCCCGCGGGCTACCGGTTTTCTTTACGCGGTTCGGACGAGTCAGCGCGGGGCGTTTTTTTCGGGATTCGGCCGGCTGTGATGAACCGCTCGGGCGGATACCGCGTCCAGAATCGGAGGCGATTGGGAGGATTTGACAGTTGTATCGATAAAAACGTCAGTCGTTATGCGACGAGGCCTACCAAAAAGGCAGAATTCGCTTTGCCGGTCAGCCAATTTGCGTAGACTGAGTGAACAATGCGGACTGCCGGTACCCTGCCGGCCTCCGCTCTTGTCTAATCCTATTCCTTCCATGCAATTTCTCGCCTCGGGTGCGCATTGATGCGTGCCTCGCGATGATTCGCCGCACTGGCTTTTCGCAGTGATTTTTTTGTTTCTCGAACCCGCCAATCGTTCGAGGCCGGGTCCCGCACGCCTGTTCACCGGGCGATGGGGGTCGTTCCTCCTGTTGATCGCGTTTCTCGCGGTATCGGGATCGGTTCGTGTCGTCGCGCAGGGGCCGGGTACATTCCCGCCGCCGGGGTTGTTCGATCAGTCTGATCCATGGCCGGAGCAGTTGCAGGGGATTCAGCCCGAGGCGTTTCTCTTCCAAGACGAATCGAACACGCCGGTGGTGATGCCACGGATGTCTTTTGAGGAGATCGACCGTCTGCGAAAGTTGGACCGCGGAATGCGATCGGGTGATCGGGCGGCGACGCTCGAGAGGTTAGCGATTGATGGAACCGTAGAACCGACTCGGGCCCACTGGCGGGCGGACTTGATCGTCCGGTTGGAAGCGGCGGCGGTGCGAGAGTTGTCGGGGCGTTCGGTGGTGGTCGATCTCGGTTTCGCCGGGGCTCATTTGATCGAAGCGGCGGACGTGCGTTTTGTGCAAGCCGGTTCGCTCAATGGGGACACACAGCAGAGTGTGGGTAGCGGCCTAGCGGAGCCGTCAAGGAAACTAGCGGAGTCGTCAGGGAAACTAGCCGAACCGTCGGGGAAGATCGTTCCCGGGGCGTACGTTCGTTTGCCGCCTCCGTCGGAGTTTTCCGTGGTTGGTCGTTCCGTGAGCGGTCGTGTGGGAACGGGCCCGGAGTTATCCGAGACGTCGGCGGTGTTGGGACCGATACCGGCCAACGCGTCGGATTCATCTTCGTTGCCGACCACGTTTCCCGGGCCGCTACGACAGGCGATCGGTAACGGCGGCAATCCGTGGAGTGGGGCGGCGGGCTATCAGTTGGTGATACCGGCCGAGTCGGTGCTCGATACGCTGGCGTTGCCCGGTGAACCGCCGCTCATTCGTGTCAAACTCAAAATGTCAGCGCGGTTGTGGTCGACGCCTCCGCGACAAGCATGGTTGCCGGTTCAATTGCCGCAAGTGCCGACGACAATGCAGATGCGTTTGCGACCGATCGACGACGACTCGGTTTCGATCGCTTCGTTGGACGTGGTCGGATCGGGTCGAGAAGTCGTACGGCGGATCGAATCCACCAACGTCTTTGTGATCGAATGTGACGGAGGCCTTGTCGCGTTGCGATGGGTTGCCGCGGCGGGCCCCTCGGGCGACGCCGGTGACCTGATTGAGATCGAATCGGAAACGCAGTTGCAGTGGGAATCGCCGACCGAACCTCCATCGATGGATGTGCGTTTGATGGCGAGGAATCTGCGTGGGCCTCTGGGCGGTTGCGAGATCCGTTTGCCTGATGCGGCGGTGTTGGTGTCACCGCCCGAAGTGATCGCGACGAGTTCGGACGGTCGAGACGCGGCCGGTTCCGGTGCAACGAATGGTACCGCCGACGCGTCGCTGTGGAACATCAGCATCACTCGCTCCGGTGGCGCGTCGCCAGATGAAAACGCATCGGCGGCGCGGGCAAACAATCCGCCGGCTAACGGCGGCGATTCATCGGGAGGCAGCGGTGGAAACGGGGGCGTTGTTCCGGCGACGAAAATCAACGTCCGTTGGGCGGGAGGAGGCGACAGTCAGGCGCCGTCGTCAGTCCGTTTGCGTTTGCAACTGCGGCAGTTTCCTCCGGAGGCCACCGCCGCGGACCCGTGGGTGATGACCGTGCCACAGGTCGCCGGCGCGATCGGTCACCGGGGGCAGGTAACGATCCGGACGGCCGGTGATCATCGTCTGCGTTGGCGACCACGGTTGGGGATCGATGCGATCGTTTCTCAGCAGGCCGGTGAAACCAGTGGCGAATTGGTGTACCCGTTTCGGTTCACGCAAACGCGGTTCGAACTGCCGGTGTGGTTGTCGGGAAAACAGCAACAGATTCGTTTGACGGGAGAGGCCGAGTTGCAGGTGACTCGCCGTGCCGCTCGGGTGCAGATCGACCTGCGTGCCGGCAGCGGTGGGATCGACCCGAAGGGGTTGCGTTTGGAAACCGGCCCCTGGCGATTGCTCGGCATCACGACCGAGAGCCGCAACGCGTCACTGGAGATCAGCACGACAGGAGAGTTGGTCGAATGGCAGGTGGATACGCCGGACGGGAAATGGCCGGAGCGTTACCGGATCACGGCGGAGTTGTTGGCCTCGGCGACCACGGACGATTTCAAATCGTTGGTGCTGCCACGGGTTCTGACGACGGACGCGAGCACCGTGCTCAGCGACGTGCAGTTGACGGTCGTTGACGGCCGGCGGGAATCCTGGTTGGTGGATTTGGCCGAAAGCCCGACGCTGCAGCGGATCGGTGGGCAGACCGACTCGAAGTTCCGCATCCTCAGCCCCGAGTCGCCATGGACGCTCACGGGCAGTTTCGCATCGCGGCCCTTGCAACTGCAGTGGACCGGCGAAGTCGCGATGACGCAAACGAGCGATCGATGGTTGTCGCGTTCGGTTTGGACAATCACGAGTCCGTTGGACCTCGAAGGGCGCTTGCGTTTCTCGGTCCCGCAAATTGATGCGGTTCGTGAAGAATCACGTGCTGCCGCCGAGGAGCCTTCGGATTTATCAACGGGCGAATCCAACGACGGCGAGCCGTCCGATTCGGAATCGTCATCGGCGAACATCCCTTCGCAGCGTGACACGGAATATGCGGAAACCGACACCGGCGAAACCGACACCGACGACGCGGCGAATGCCGAAGTCGACGAAGCCGGGCAGTGGTTGGCGACCGTGGACGGTGGACCGGCGATCGTCCGCACCGCCGGACCATCGGACTCGTCTGCATTCGCGGGCAGCAAGACGTTTGAAATCGTCTCACCAAGACTCGACTCGGGGACACACCGTATTGAATTGGTTTTCCAACCGCCGGTCGTCGCGTCGCCTCGCCAGTTGCAGAACTCCGGAATGCCGGACAGCCCGGTGTCGCGTGGCGAGATTGCGAGTTTGATCACGATCCCGAGTCCGGTGGCCGACCAAGTCGACTTAAAAGCGCCGCTGCGGGTGGAAATGCCGATCGGCGTGACCGATTCGTCAGGCGGGTTCTGGCGAGTGTTGCCCGAGAGCGATGGCGTGCTGGGCAACTTGCGGGAAGCCGGTCGTTTCGAGTGGATGGTCGAATCATCCTCGGGCGAAACCACGTCGGGCGAGTCGTCGCTGGACGATGCCGGTGTGCGAACAAACGCGTCGGATCGTGCGAACCGCTGGACGTTTCGCGTGCTGCCTGACTTTCCGATCCCGGTCGTTCTGCGGAGCCGAGTGGGCGAAGAACGGCTGACCGAGATCCCTCGATCTTATTTACGCAGTTTGGTTGGGAAGCAGTTCCGTCACGAACATTTGCTCGCGTCGGTGCGTGGCGGGCGTCGAGTGCGTCTCGGGTTACCCGCGACGCTGCAGACCATTCGCGTCGAGGTGATGCTCGACGGAGTCCCGGTGGCGAGCACGCGAGATGCGACCGGTCTGAGGATTGATCTTCCCGAACGCAACGAGTTTGTGCCGCTCGCTTTAACGACCTCATCCGAAACGGCGAGTGCGTCGCTCGGAACGCAGCCTACCACGACAACGTCGCGAACGTCCGAGTCGTCGGTCCGATCGGTCAACACGACGCCGGACACTCACCTACTCGACGTGCGGATTTGGACGGAAGAACCCAACAACCCGTGGTGGTCGCGATGCGAACCGTTGATCCGTTTGCCGGTCGGCTCGGGTTTGCAATACTGGCAATTGGTTGTGCCTGCCGACTCACATTTGTTTTGGGCGTCCTCGGAATCTGGTAAGGCGATGCGGTGGGAACGCGACCGATTACGCATGGCTCGCGTGCCCGCGATCAGCGACGCCGCATTGATCCGGTGGGCGTTGGATTTGGATTGGCAATTGGGCGACGGAATCTCAGTCGCCCTGCCGCCACGCAGCCCTAACACATCGGGCAACGCCGACGGCAGCGGTAACGGCAACGGAGTATCCGACGGAGGAGTCGCCGGTGCCGACCGCACGAGGTCGGCCGACGCGATCCTGCAGGCGGCGATTCGCGAATCGATGTCGAATTCGACGTTCACCGTACCCGGGAATCGTTATCTGTTCTTTGCGGGAAATGTGTTTTCATTCAACACGATTACGGTGTCACGAACCATTTTGTGGCTCGCGGTGGGCGGTTTGGTTTTGTTGCTCGCCGCGGCATTTCAATGGTTCCCCTCTTTGCATCATCCTTTGGTCGCGTTCGTGTTGGCGATCGCGTTGGCGGGATTGCTGGTGATCGCGCCGGACGGCGTGGTTCTGACAGCCCAATTGGTGATGATCTCATTGACCCTCGTCGCGGTGTTCTACGCGGTCTCCGCAGTTGCGGTGCCGCGTTCCGGTCAACGGGTTTTGCAATCACGCGGTTCGAGCAGAGAGAGTGTCGCACGTCGCGGCGATGGTTCGCGTCATAGCGAAGGGGCGCGTCGTGGTGACGGATCCCGTCGCGCCGAATCATCTCCCTCCCCGGCGAAATCGACCGGCCGTGACTCGCAAACCGAGACGCAGGATTTCGACCCTCGTTTCCTACCGTCCGCCACGGATTCGTCGCCGTCGGGAGTGCCGACGACGAACCTCGCGAACGATGCCGGCCTCCCGAAAGCGGCGGGCGAAAATTCCGAAGGTGCCGCAGGCGACCAACCAGAGTCTGGCTCGGACGTGTTGGATGTCTCCGATCCGGGTTCGTCGGAGGCTGTCCGGTGATCAGCCCATCTCGTTCCCTCGGAGGAGCGTCTTCGGTGCACCATGAACCGCGATGGCGGTCGTTGGTTGCGGCTTCGTTGGCACTCTTCCTGTTTTGCACCCCCGCACTGTCACCGGTCTACGGGCAGGAGACCGAGGAGACCGCGATCGAACAGGAGGCAACGAGCGAAGAAGTTCCGAACGAAGAAGTGCGAAGCGAAAACGCCGAGGCGTCGGTAGCATCGGAAGGAAACGAGGGTGACACAGAATCCGGGAACGCGGAAACCGACAAAACCGAACCTGACAAAACCGAGCCTGATGAAACGGAGTCGGCTGCAACCGAGACGTCCGCCGCTGCGGTCACACGCGTGAAAGAGGATCATCCGCTAGCGACCTCTCAGTGGCGACAGCGAAAACCGCGATGGATCGCGGTCTACGGTTCGCAATTGGCTGACATGATTCCGCAGTCGTTTCGCCCGATCTCGATCGAAGACCTCGCCGCCGCTCTCCGCGACGCTCCTCAGTCGGAACTTCGCGTTTCGCCGGCTCCGGTGCAACGCCTGGCAATGATCGCTCGCGTCCACGAAAACCATTTGATCAGTGAACGCAGCACGCTATTGTTGCCCGGTTCGATGACCGATCCAGATGCCAAACAGTCCAGTCAAGATTCCCCGTCCACAGCGATGCAGCGGTATCGTCTCGGACCGCTGAATTTGTCGTTGATCAATAGCAACGAAGGCGGTCAGGACGGTGTCCGTGTTGACGAGACCGCCATCGACGATCCTGATGTTGACGATACTGATTTCGAACCGGTCGATGCAAAGGATCTCGAGGGCGAAGTTGACTCACTCGAAACGGGAACTTCATCAGTCCGTGATCGTGCCCTTCGGCCGCGAATCGTCAGCGACGTGTCCGGGGATTGCTTTGCTTTGGGGCGTCCCGGCGAAACGATCGATTTTCGATGGACGGCGCGGTGCACCCATGTTGCGCGAGGACGACGATGGCGGTTGCGACTTCCCGAGGCCACGGTGACTCGGTTCTGGGTTAGCGTTCACCCCAGTGAAACGCTCGAAGTCGACGGCGGTTCCATTGTACCGATGGACCGTCCGCCAACGCCTGAAGAACTCGGGCGATTGGAAACCGCGAACAACGACGTTCAACTAGGTGACGCAGACGCCGACGACGCTGAAGGAGGTAGCGATGGCGAAATGAACGTGGACGCTGATGACGATTCCACGCAGGAATTTGACGGTTCTTGGTATTTGATCGAGCCGACGCCCGGGCAAACGTTGACTCTCTTGCTGCGAACATCGGCTCCGCAACAGTCAACGCAGGCGGGCCGGGACGACGAGCGTACGGCGTCGGCACCGTCAACGGGTTCGGCCGCACAATCGTCGATCAATGCATCGGAAGAGACACCGGGTGCCGGCGAACTCGACATGATGTCCGTCGTCCGTGGTTGTCGATTCCAAGCCCGGTGGATGGGCAACCATTTGCGTTGGTCGTGTCGCATGACGCTCGACGCGAATGACGAAATCGCGTTGTCCGAGTTGGCGTGGTTGGACGGAGAGGTCACCGCGGTTCGTCGCGACGGCGTGGAGGTGCCATTTGAGTGGACCGGAGACCGTGTGCGATGGACGACGCCGGTTGAGGACAAGGCGGTGAATCCGATCGCGACGACTTCCAGTGCGAACGTGACCGTTTCCTTTGTGTTCGAGGGTGTTTCGGAACTAGACGGAAAGCTGGTCCGGTTGCCACAACCGCGGTTCCCGGACGAACGCTTCTTGGTGCCGCCTCAAACCTGGCAGATGCAGTTGGAGGTTCCTTCGTGGAGCGTGCTGCGGGAGTTCCATCTTCCTGACGGATGGAACGTTCGACGGATCGATCCGGAGGTCGCCCGGCCGCTCGAGCGAATTGGTGGGACAGGGACCTCGGAGAACACCGAGCGATCGAGCGATTCCACATCGACATGGCTGGCATCGGGGCCGCCACCGAAAACGGACGAGGCCTGGTCGATGACGGTCGTTCCGAACGACGCTCTCGCCTTTGCGAACCATCAGATCCGTTTCGAGATGGACGAAACATCGATCCAGGCACGAGGGAAGGTCACCGTGGAGATGCCTCCCGGGGCGGTCAAACCGATCGTGATGGAAATCCAAGACGGGTTTCAGTTCGAATTTGTGGGTGTTGGCGAAGCACGGCGGAGCGTCCCGACGGGGCCACCGGTCGGCCGGGGGCGGCGACTGACGATCTGGCCGGGAGGCAACGAGATCGTCGACAATCGCGTTTCGGTCTACGTGACCGCTCGGGCACGACGAAATAGCCTTCAGCGTCAGAACAACAACCGGTCCAATTCCAACGCCGCAGCAACGAACGAAACGAAAGAAGCGGTGGCAACCGCCCGCCCATCGCCCGCGGCAAACGCGACCGCCGGCGGAGCCCAGACCGCCAGCGGAGCTCAGACTGCCGGCGGGGCCCCGACTGCCGGCGGGGCTCAGACTGCCGACACAAAAACGGCGACCAAAAACGCCGTAGACAGTACGAAACAAAACGCAAACAAAAACGATCAACAGAGGCAAAACGCAAACCAGCGTCCCGGTGCTCCGTCGAGTTTGACCGGTGTGAAACCACCCGGCAATCGCGGTGCGGCGATCGCGGGCCAGTCGATTCAACCGGTCGGTTCGTTGTGGCTGATTCGGGCGGTGGATTGTCCCGGGCAGTTGCTCGCAGCGATCATTCCCCCGTCCAATTTGACTTGGTCGGCGAAAGCCGCGATCGAACCGTCACGCAAAGCGTTTTCCGATCTGACGGCGGAGCAACGTCGTTTCTTTGCCCCGTTGCCCGGTGACGCGATTGTGTTTGGTGGTGCGATCGAAGTCACTCCGGAAGTGTCACTCGAGAAGCCCGATATCAATTTGTCGGTTTCGTTGCGGACGTTGCTGCGGGGCGGACGGACGATGCCACGGGGACGACCGCTCGGACGGGATAACAATCCGGATGAGTCGCCGTTGAGCCCGCTGCCGATTGATCACGTTTGGCAGACTCTCGAGGTGAAGACCGAGGGCACCGCCGGCGAGATCCGTTCGATGCGACTGCGCTTTGCGGCCGATCACGATGAAGCTGCTCGCGACGATGCTGCTCACGACGAAGCCGAGGCAACACAATCGAGCGAACCGCCGCCGTGGTCGGAGATGCAATGGGCGGTACAGATACACGCCGATGCACCGGAGTTCGCGGTCGACGACGAGCTGATCTCGCGGCAATTCATCGATGGGGTTCGGGCTTGGGAGGTCCGC
Source organism: Rhodopirellula sp. JB044 (assembly GCA_043101355.1). Lineage (GTDB taxonomy): Bacteria > Planctomycetota > Planctomycetia > Pirellulales > Pirellulaceae > Rhodopirellula. The sequence goes on along the minus strand of JBICHZ010000208.1, from coordinate 5,854 downwards.
GTTGCGTTGCCACCGCGTTTCACCAATCAATCTTTGTTAATCGGTCGGCGTCGACAAGACCTCGATCCGACGCGGTCCAACTTGACGATCGGTTTGCCGCACGTTCCCGACGCAGCATCGCAGTCGGCGGAGGTTTGGATCGACCCGTCACTGCAGCTCAAACAGCATTTTGATTCCCTGAAGGGTGTCCCGACGCTCGACAGCACCAAGGTGGGCCGCAACGAACCGGCGTTGAGCACAAGGGTGCGTTGGTCGCGCCGTGCCACATCGACATCGGAGACGGCACGCTACCGGTATGAACCGAACGACCGACCGTGGATCGAAGTGATTCCGCGTCAGCATCATTCCCCCACCGGTTTGATCGTGGGCAAACGGCTCACCGCGGTGGCTTCGGTCAACGGAACGGATTTGTTTCAGTTGGATTGTTTGGTGCGATCCAATGCGGAGATGGAGTTGACGTTTCCGATGTCCTTGCAACTCGTCGAGGTGCGACGCGACGGGGTATTGATCACGCCGCGATTGGTGCCCGGCCGGGGTGTGATCTTGCCGCCACCCGCACCGAGAAATCGCAGCAAATTGAACTCGGGCGGAGACGATTCGCGGGGGCTCGCGAAAGGTCCGCTCGCGAGTCAATCCGTGTCGGCGCCGCGGTGGTCGCGTTTGCAGGTGAATTGGATTTCACCGGCGACTCGCGGCAGTTGGTATCGATGGTTCCAATTCCCCGAAATCCAACTCGATCAGTTGGTCGTTGACGCTCGCCGCGAACTGTTGGCGGCGACGGGAACCAACGTGGTTCAGTTTTCGGCGGCCCCGTGGGGTGCGGCCTCGATGTCGGCGCCGCTGTTGTTGCCGGCGGGCTTCCTCAGTTCACTCGGATGGGTGATCGCATTTGTGTTGTTAGGTTTGGCCCGTTTGGTGGGCAGCCGAGGGTTGCCGACGATCGCCGCGTCGATTGTTTTGGCGTTGTCCGCATCGCTTTTGTGGCCGAGTTCGTCGATGCCGCTTGTGGCTTTTGTTGCACTGCCTCTGACGCTCGCCGCGTTGCAGTTAGCGACGACGGGTTGGAATCGGTATCGCCAAGAATCAGACTCGAGCTCGCAGTGGGCGAGTCGGCCTGGATCGATACAAGAGCCGTCGGAACAATTGTCTTCACCGGAGTTTTCGAGTTCGCGTTTGTCATTGGGCGACGAGACCACGGCCCGACGAGCCAACGCGGGGGCACTGCACCGAACGCCCCCGGTGCCTCCGTCTGCCAACGATTCGTGGACTCGCAAGTTCGAGGCGGGCGAAATCCTTTCGAGCGAGTTGCACTCCGACGGAATCATCCCAAACGACGGCTCTTCGCAGCAGAATGATCGATCGAGGGGCGGATCGGACGACGATTTTTCGAGTTCGTCGATCGTGCCGTTGCTGATCGCCTGCGTTTGCACCCTGTCGGCATTATTCGTGGGAGGAAACGCGGCGGCGCAGGTTCTTCCTGGTCCGCCGGTGGCATCGGGGGGAACGCCGGCGAAGGACGCGGTGCCAGTGATCGATGTTTTGGTACCGCTCAAGAGCGACGGGGCGGTGCTGGGAAATAAGATCTACATTCCCGAAGCATTTTACAACGAGTTGTTCTTTCGCGATCGAGGGTCGGAGATACAGACACCGATGATCGAACGTGTGGCCTACGAAGTGAAGCTGGCTTCGCCACTTCAGAGCAACGGTGGCTCGCGTTTGGATCCGATTTCGAGGCCAGCATTCCCTACCGTCGGAAATCCGCTTGCCGATCGTTCCCTCGACGCAGGCGGCATCGGGAACGTGACCTCGTCATCACGCGGTGGTGGGCGTGCCGGCCTCACCGCAGAGACGCTCCGGCAATCCGGGGCGGCAAAATTGACAGCACGAATCGGGGTCGTGTTGCCTCCCGAGAGCCGACGTTTGCGCTTGCCGTACCGTTTCGAACAGGTACTCGGTGTGGCTCGCGTGCAGTCGGGCGTCGAACGTCAAACGTTGCGATGGGGCGATGACGGCGAAGGATGGGTGTGGGTCGAGATGCCTTCGTCTGAACGTGACCTGACCGCTCTGCGATCGGCGGAGTTGTTGCTCTCTCTGCAGTGCGAATACGAATGGGAGGATCCATGGGTACTCATCTCGGCGAAGTTGCCGCCGCTGTCCGTGGCCCAACTGAACGTTGCCGCGTCGGATTCGGTGGACTCGGTAATGTTGCAGAACTCAACGTCCAGTTGGATCGTGGACTTGCAACGAAAGCTCGGCGTTACCCCGGTGATTCCGACGGCCTCGACGCTCGCGTTAACCGACACGCAGTATTCCGGACCGGTATACCTCGGTCCGGTCGATCGACTGCAACTTCGCTATCAGTTTCGTGACGTTGCCACGGAAGCCGCTTCATCGTCCGGCGCGATGCTGCCGTGGGACGACGAGCGTTATTGGCAAAAACGATTTTGGGTGCACTCGCAAAGCGGAAAGACCGTAATCGAATGCGAGGTCCAACCTCGTCGCTCGCTGCCACCCGAAGCGATCGTGATGATGTCCACCAGTGCGCCCGAAGTGCACGGCATCGAGTTGTTCGATGAGGCCGGTGCGTCGCCCGACGGGGACACGTTCGACGCATCGCCGACGTGCAAATTGTTGACTCAGCATTGGAGCCGGCAGCCGATCGAAGAAAACGCGGGCGACCGATCGTTGCGGCTGATGTCGTTGACGACACCGACCCGGCCAATCCGTCTCGGTTGGACACTGAAGACGCCGCGCGAGGGTGTGTGGCGGATTCGCATGCCGAGGGTGAACATCGGTGCGGGGGCGTTTGCAACCCAAGGCCAACGCTCGGTACCAGTGATTACACCGGAGGAGTTAGGCGGTTTTGGCGAAGACCTCGATGAGCCTGAGACCACACCGTCACTGTTGAGGACGGCGGACGAGTCTCTGCCGTGGGTGGCGTGGACGTTCTCGGATGATTTGCAGCCGGACTGGTCGCAAATCGGAGGTCTCGAACCGCTCGCCGTGGATCAGTTCTATGCGAAGTGGACGGGGTATCTCAGTTCGATCAACCGAGCAGCGGTGGGAACCGTGACCGACCTGACGTTGAAACGGATTGCAACACCGAGAACGCCGTTGATCACCAAACACGAAGTGACGATCGAAAAAGAAACACAGCGTGTTGAGTTTTTCGCAGAGATAAGAGGCCCGAGTCCCGGACGAGCGGCATCTCCCGCGTCGGTCGGTTCGACACGTTTTGCGGTCCATTTACCGCCCAACGCGAGACTGCTCGATTGGAAGTACGAGCCCATCGGTGACGAATCCGGAAACGGTTTTGGGGGTAACGGGAACCCCAGCAACGAAACCGGTTCGGGAGAATTCACAAACGCTGCTGGGGGTGATCCTTCCGGCGATGTGGAACCGGCGAACATATCGGAGGAATCGAAACCGCCGGTGGACGATGCCAATCGCCAACCGTGGACGGTGTCTCAGCAGGGCAATGTCACGACGCTCCTGTTGACGAGCGATCGCGAGGGGTTCCGCCTGAGTGTCAACGCGATGTTGCCGATCAATCCGGGGAAACGCGTGAACCGTTTGCCATTGATGCGTTTGGAAAAGATCACCAAAGCCGACGTCGATGAGGCGCATAGTCGGTCGAACGATGACGGCTTTGACGAGTCCCATGAGCTGTTGATCACGCGCGCCATCGACGTGGTGGTCGACTGGGCTCGCCCGGTCGGTGGCCAGAAGATCGACGCCGGTGTCGATGATGCGGCGTCGCTGTTGACGGCGGGCAGAGTCGTTGAGAGTCGCTACACGACGAACGGTGCGATCAAGGAGGCGTTCGACTCGGCTCGCTTCCGTGTCCGGCGAAACAACCGTCCTTTCGATGTGGATTCGCGGATCACCTTACGTTGGGACGAGGGACGTTGGACGGCGCAAACGGATTGTGTGATCACTAGCAAATACTGCCCCGACTACATCGATATCGCGTTGCCGACACGTTGGTGTGATTCGCTGCAAATCGTGCCGTTGTGCATCTCGTCGCGTCAACCAACGCTCGATCCCGCTCAGCAAGTTTTACGTCTCGAACTGCGCCGAGATGAAGACGCCGCGTCAAATGGGGACACGAATACGGACGGCGGGTCCGGAGAGAATGCCACCGGGCAACAACACGTTCGACGTTTCCGGTTGATCAGTCGGTTGGCGGTGAGCGAGATCACCCGCGTGAGCGTTCCGGAGATCCGAATCATGGACGTCCGCAGGCACCGACTCGCTGTGGTGGTGCCGACTCGACTGACGAACGAGCAGGTTCGTTGGCGGAGTAACTTTGCCGGGCCGATCGCGAAGCCGCGTTGGCGGATCGATCAGCTTACAGAAGAATTCGCGGGGACCTCGGCGAACGCAACGCCCCTGGCGAAACCGAACGACTCCGATTCGAACATGGAGTTGTCGGTTTATGCGGTGACGAGTCCGGGATGGTCGATCGATTTGGAAACGTTGCCGCGGACCGATCGCGTTGCCGAACTGATTCATGCCGATCATCGTGTCCTCGTCCGACCACAAGACCAGCGATGGTTGATGGTGAGTCGGTTCGACATTTTGCCGGGCGACCAATCATCGGTTCGCTTGGCAGTGCCCGCGGCGGCGGAGTTAATCGGCGTCTGGGCCGGCACGCGCGCCGCGGATCTGCGGCGGATCGGTGACCATGGCGAATCGTCACTGGGCGACGACGGGCGTTCAACCGATCACGCAGGTCAGTCGAATGCATCCGCGCAGGCGGACCGGGGCGACGCTTCCGGATCCGCACAGATGGAGGAAACCACGAAGGCGGAAGTGATCTATGAGGTTCCGTTGCCGCTGAGTCGGTTGAGCCAAACCGTCGAGGTACTGATCGCCTTCCCCAACAACCTATCAGGATTGCTGTTGCCGAAATTGTTAGGGCTGTCGACCGAGCATGACGAGGCGAGCGTGGATTGGTGGGACGCCCCGTCGGAACACGGCGATGCCGGAAACGTGGCGGTTCCGACGTTGGAATGGCTGCGTAGGTTGCAACGCGAGGCTGGTCTCGGAAAGGGAAATGAGGAAACCGGTGAGGACTCGGCTAAGGTCGCACCGATTGCTTCCCGAACACGATTGCGATGGCTAGCGTCCTGTGTCGTTGAGGCCATTCGTTCATCGTCGGATGCGTTGGCGGACCGACGCGACGAAGAGGTCGCGGTATGGCTGCGTCCGTGGATTTTGCGGTACCGAATGTTGTGCGAAGCGGCGGGAAGACAAATCGGTGGGCCGCCCGGAGAGGCCAGCACACTGGTCTCGCAGGACGATCCTCGCGATCGTGAGTTGGCCAATGCATTGATCACCAAACCGTTGCTCGGATGGGATGAGATGGACGCGTATATCCTTTCGCAGGAAACGCGGTACTTCTCGTTCGATGCGTTTTTGGAAGAAACGCTGCCCGATCTCGACGCGGCGACCGAGGGGAATCTGCGATCGTCGACACCGGCAACGCGACTCGGCGATTTGGCTCTTTCGGGACGCGACTTTGTAACGACGTGGTCGGACTTCTTAGCCGTCACGACGCCTCCAGGATATGTCGACCGATACACGTTTGTGTGGAAAGGTCGACGGTTGCCGATTCAAATGCTCGCCGATCGACAGGTGCCGCTGAGTGAATACGCACGGCAACAAGTGCTCCGCGGTGGGCTGTTTATCGCGTTGGCGGGGTTGGTGTTGGTGGTTGCGTTGTTACCTCGGGCACGTTCGGCGGACGATCCGCGCACGGGTGATCAGCACACGGGGGATCGGCGCACGGTGAATGCAACCGGACGGTTGCCGGCTGTAAATTGGGAACACCCGTCGTTATGGTTGTTTG
>JBICHZ010000207.1:0-4134 GCA_043101355.1 Rhodopirellula sp. JB044 | reverse complement strand
ATGGGGCTGAAGCTGAAATGTCCGGGTTGCCAATCGACATTGCAGGTCGCCGATTCCGCTCGCGGGAAACAGGTGAAGTGTAGTAGTTGCCAAACGGTCCTGAGGGTTCCGGCGGGTACGCCAAACACGCAAACGGCCAAGCCACCTGCGCCGAAAACTCCCACGCCCAATTCAACCGCACCGGCAACGGGTTCGCTCCAGTTGCGATGTCCGAGCTGCCAAACGCCGCTCAAGGTCCCGAGTTCCTTCGCCGGTAAAGTCGTCCGGTGCAGCAAATGTCAAACGCAGCTCAAGGTCCCAGGCGGTCGCACTCCCGCGGCGAGTTCACCGCCCGCTACTCCAGCCGGATACACACCGCCGAGCCAACCGAGCGATGACCCGTTCGCGAACCTCCCCACGCCCGGTGCACCAGCAGGAGGCGGTTTCGGCGGAGGCGGCTTGGGACCTTCGGTACCTCAGCGGCCGTTGCGATCACCTAATCCGGTCAACCCATACTCGGCACCGTCGCCCGCCACACCGCGACCGTACCCGGGTGGCAACTCATCAGGGTCAGGCCGTCTTCGCAGCGGCCGTTCGGTATACCTCTACAACGTCCCCGCGATTTTAATGATTTGCTGGGCCGTGCTAGTAATCTGCGCCGGCCTCTTTCAAATTGGCTCGGTCATCAACCTGTTCGTTTCCGGTGAGGTCAATATCCAACAGGTCGACATGGCACGGCTCGTAGGCAGACTCGCGGGACAATTCCTCGCAGTCGCTTTGCAGGTGGCTGTCGTGGCAGGCGGTATCGCAATGATCCGCCGTACGGGCCTCGGCTCCGCAAAAACCGCAGCCGTCATCACGACAATCCCTTGCTTCGGCTGCCTCATTTTTCCGATCGGAATTTGGGCCTGCGTGCTTCTGTTCAGCAACGAGGCCGAAAAGGACTTCAGCTAGCAAACCGACATTCGGCCAAAATTTCGCCGTTACCGGGCAACCGAATTCGATACCATGAACGATGCGTTAACACCGATCCGTTCTGAAACCGGAGTTCATCATGCCACCGAAAACCGTAGACCCATGCGTGTCCCCTTCTGATACCGTTGACACCGAATGTGATGCGGTGTCTCTGAATGATCCATGCGAATCGTCGTGTTCGCGTTCGGAACCGCCTGCGAATCGGACGCGTCACCGCCGCGGCGCCGAACCGGACATGACACCGATGGTGGACGTCACCTTCCTGCTGCTGATTTTCTTCATGGTCACTGCGTCGTTCAGCATGCAGAAGTCGATCGCGATGCCGAGGCAGCAATCTGATCGAGCGAGTACTCAGCCGATCGAAGACGTTACGCTAGAGCTGCAAACCATCGAGGTCCAAATTGACCAGCATGGAGGTTTTCTCGTGCTGGCCACCGATTGGCAACGCGAAGTGATCGGAAAACAAAGTTTAGTGGCGACGATCAAGCAAGCCGCACACGCCGATCCCCGTTCGACTCAGCTCATCGCCAAAGTCCACGAGTCGGCCAAACTCCAGTTTCTCGTTGACTGTCTCGACGCCGCATCGATCGCGGAAATCGCCAAAACCAAGGTGGTCCTGAACAACGCGGCTGACTGACACGACGCAGGAGCCCAAGACCGAGACCACATTCGCCCCACACCGTGCTCCACAACACGCCACCCGTGCGAATCCGCGCGAACGACGGACCAGGGCCGCTCCCAGATCGTCGAGATGCGGGCTATCGCCAGCGAATTGCTTCCGTCCGATTCGAAGGAATGAATATTGCATTCTGCATCGCGAGTTCCTCGTCCAGCTTGCCGCGTACGGTCAGGACGTCCACCTTCCTCGTTTGCAAATGCCACCATGTCTACCCCACGTCTCCTTTCTGCAGCGTCGATTCATCTGTTTGGACTCGGCATCTTTTTGGCCATCTCAACATTTTCGAACACTTCGGCGCGTGCGGATCATCCCCAAGACACGTCGATCGTTCACTTTGGCAAGATGCACGAAGCGATCGGGAAGCACCAAGATCACGGGCGTGTTTCTTTGAGCAAATTGACGTCGCAGAAAAACTTCTATGCCGTCGCGGCTCTCGCGGGACTTCACGGCGAAGTGACCATCGACAATGGCAACATTGTGATCACCGGCGTTGACGACAAAGGCCGAATCAAACCGTTACCGGTAGAGGGCGACGAGCAGGCAACGATGCTGGTCGGAGCATATGTCGCAAACTGGTCCGAACACAAAGTCAACGACGAAATCCAACCTGCCGACTTCGACGCGTTCATCGCCGATACCGCGCAGGCGGCAGGCATCGACACGGACAAACCATTCGTCTTTCGAATCACCGGTGTTTTCACGCAGGTTCGGATGCATGTGATCCACGGAGCATGCCCGATCCACGCCCGCATGACACAACAAGAACTACCCGCCGACGAAAAAGCATACGAAAGCACGCAGTCGAAAGTCAGCGGCAGCGTCATCGGAGTGTATGCCAAAGACGCGGTCGGCAGTTTGACTCATCCTGCCACGTCCACTCACCTGCATATCATTTACCAAGACGAGGAATCGGGCGACACGGTCACTGCACACGTCGAGCAGATCGGTCTCGCACCGGACGCCACGGTGATGTTTCCGAAATAGCGAACACGTATCGATCGCGGTCTGCGAAAGGGTTTTGAATTCGAGTGCAGCCTCGGTAAAACGATTCACGGCGGGTCGTATCCGCCCGGGTTCCATGGGTGACAGCGAAGGATACGTTTGACGGCCCGCCACGTTCCCCGGATCGGGCCGTATTTCTGCATCGCTTCGATGGCGTAGGCGCTGCAGGTCGGAGTGAAGCGGCAATTGGGGCCAAGCAACGGACTGATCAATAGCTGATAGCCACGGATCAACCCGACGAGGACAAAAACGATTCCTGTGCGGATCCACCGCATCGGCGATCGTTGGGGCGGTTTGTTATCATCGTGCTTTTCGTCACTTTCCATTGTCCAATCGTCCCATGAATCGAACTGAAATTGAAGCCGAAACGCCCGAAATTGCTGAGCTGTCTGCCAAACGCGAAATCGTGGTTGGCATCGAGACGGACATGTCTCTGGTCGACGACTCCGCGTTCATCGCCCCCGGGGCCGTCGTCGTCGGTGAAGTGAAGATCGCGGCCGACGTCAGCATTTGGTATGGAGCGGTGATGCGCGGCGATGCCGAACGGATTGAGATCGGCCCACGGACCAATGTTCAGGACCAATGCGTTCTGCATGGCGACCCTGGGATGCCGTGCGTGCTGGGCGCGGATGTGACGGTGGGCCATTCCGCGGTCGTCCACGGCGCGACTGTCGAGGACGACGCGCTCATTGGAATCGGCGCGATCGTGCTCAACGGCGCCCGGATCGGCAAAGGAGCCATCGTCGCGGCCGGTGCCCTGGTCACCGAAGGAACCGAAATTCCCGCAGGAATGCTCGCCGTCGGCAGCCCAGCCAAACCGATCAAACCGGTATCCGAAGCCCTGGCCAAACGATGCCGCGACAACTGCCAGCATTACGTGGATTTAGGAGCGAAGTATAAAGCGAAATACGACGCCTCGTAGCTGGACTCGCCAAGAGTTCAGACCTCCCCCAAAACACGCTTCACCACACTCGCGTCATTCCGAAGTCTGGCGACTCCGGCTACGCAGCTCCCCGTCGCACCTCGCCGTAGCTGGACTCGCCAAGAGTTCAGACCTTCCCCCTAAAAACGCTTCACCACACTCGCGTGATTCCGAAGTCTGGCGACTCCGGCTACGCAGCTCCTCGTCGCGCCTCGCCGTAGCTGGACTCGCCAAGAGTTCAGACCCTCCCCCAAAAACGCCTCACCACCCCCGCATCATTCCGAAGTCTGGCGACTCCGGCTACGAAGCTCCCGTCGCGCCTCGCCGTACCTGGACTCGCCAAGAGTTCAGACCTCCACCCAAAATCGCCTCACCGCACCCGCGTGATTCCGAAGTCTGGCGACTCCGGTTACGCAGCTCCTCGTCGCACCTCGCCGTAGCTGGACTCGCCAAGAGTTCAGACCTCCCCCAAAAACGCTTCACCACACCCGCGTCATTCCGAAGTCTGGCGACTCCGGCTACGCAGCTCCCCGTCGCACCTCGCCGTAGCTGGACTCGCCAAGAGTTCAGACCTTCC
>JBICHZ010000206.1:0-17210 GCA_043101355.1 Rhodopirellula sp. JB044 | reverse complement strand
CTTTTCTTCCCCCACTCTTCGACAGCACGAGGCCACTAGCGATGCGCCCCTACTCCACCTCGATCCAAAATTTTGTGGACGGTTTGACTCAACGGAACAAGCCGCCACGAAAACGTCCAGGCAAGCATCACCGAAAACATCGACGTCGTTTGCGAGGCGAACCGTTGGAAGCCCGTCGCCTCTTGGCGGCTGACTTTGAAGGGTTCCGGCATAACGCCTTCGACGCCGAAGACGTCAACGATGACGGCGAGGTGTCGGCGGTCGATGCGTTGATGATCATCAACGCGATCAACCGACACGACGTCAGTGACGGTGACATGTTCACCGACGTGAACAACGACGGCAAACGAAGCGCACTCGATGCGCTCCGCGTCATCAATCGTCTCAATCGGGGACACACATCATCAGATCCCGACGGGTCTCGCGGTGACCGAAACGATGCAGGAGAAACACTGCCCGATTTGCCTGATGAAGTTCGCTCGATCGACGGAACCGGTAACAACCTAGACGACCCAGATCTCGGTTCGGCCGGGCAACCACTTTTGCGAATCGCCGATGCGGACTACGCCGACGGAATTTCATCTCCCGCGGGAGAAGACCGGCCGAGTACTCGCGAAATCAGCAACGCGTTGTCGGATGTCGTTGGGGAGGAGGTCAAGAACGAACGCGGCCTGACCGCGTTTCTCTATGTGTGGGGCCAGTTTATTGATCACGATCTCAGCTTGAACGAGCAAGCCGAGGGGAACGATTCGTTCAATATTGCGGTCCCCGCGGGCGATCCGTTGTTCGATCCGGCGGGAACCGGCGAAGTCGAGATCGGGCTAACCCGGTCAACGACCGCGGAAGGAACCGGCACGTCGGAAGACAACCCGGCCGAGCAAATCACGTTGATCAATTCCTACATCGACGGGTCGCAGGTTTATGGAAGCGATCAAGCAACCGCCGACGAACTACGCACGTTTGAAAGCGGGAAATTGGCGATGACCGAAGACGGTTTGTTACCGCTCGACGAATTCGGGATGGTGATCGCGGGAGATATCCGTGCGAGTGAAAACGTCGCGTTGGCGGCGATCCAAACGCTGTTTGTTCGCGAGCATAACCGGTTCGCCGATCAGATTGCGGCGGAGAATCCGGATGCGACCGATGAGGAAATCTACCAACAAGCTCGCGCGATCGTGATCGCAGAAATTCAAGCGATCACGTACAACGAGTTCTTGCCCGCGTTGCTCGGCGAACGTGCGATCGACCGGTATGACGGATACGATTCCTCGGTCGACCCGAGTATCGCGAATGAGTTCTCTACCGCGGCGTTTCGGTTCGGACACAGCACGCTGAACGATGACATTGAGTTCTTCGATAACGAGGGGCGACCGGTGCGTGATGAAATTGAACTCAAAGATGCCTTCTTCAACGCGTCGTTGCTGGAGGAAACCGGCATCGATTCGATCCTGAAATACGATGCGTCTTCGTTGTCGCAGGAGATTGATCTCGAAGTCGTCGACAGTCTGCGCAACTTCCTGTTCGGGGCTCCCGGTGCGGGCGGTTTCGACTTGGTCGCGTTGAATATTCAGCGAGGCCGAGACCATGGATTGAACGATTACAACTCGACCCGCGTTGCGTATGGACTCGATGCGGTTGAATCGTTTGACGAAATCACCAGCGACGTTGATCTGCAAGAAAAACTCGCGGAGCTTTACGGCGACGTCAACAACATTGATCTGTGGGTTGGTTTGATGGCCGAGGATCATTTGCGCGGTGCCTCGGTCGGCGAGTTGACCAGCACGATCATCGCGGACCAATTCGAGCGGACCCGAGACGGCGATCGCTTCTATTACGAAAACGTGTTCTCCGGTTCCGAATTGGCGATGTTGAATCGCACATCGCTCGCTGACGTGATCGAGCGCAATACCGATGTCGAAGGTCTGCAGGAGAATGTCTTTTTCCTGCAGGCTCAGGTCAGCGGCAAGGTGACCGCTGTCGTGGCGAGTCAAGCGCCCCAGTCGCGGCATGGCGGCGATCGAAACGATTCGCGAAGGACGCAGCGAACGGGGGTCGAGGATGTCACGGTGGAACTGCTCGACGACGAAGGCGAGGTCGTCGAAGTCACCACCACCGACTCGCGCGGCTACTACCGATTCCGGTCGTTTTCCGAGACCGGCGACTACCAGATTCACGTCCCATTCACCGGCGAAACACTGGACGTTTTGGTTTCCAATGGCGAGGCCCGGATCAGCGGGATCGACTTCGAATTGGAACTCTAACGCAGGAATTCGCAGGCGAGTGTGACATTCGGGGGACGGAACCTTCCTTCTAAATTGGACGACGAATCGGCGACAACTTCCGCAGTCAGGCATCGCTGCCTGATTGGAGTTCCCGGTTTGTCTCTCTTCGGCGACTCTTTTCTTGACCCAGTACGGAGGTGGACATGTTCCACACACGCAGTTTCCCAGGCAGTGTTTTCCCGGGCAGTGTTTTTCCCCGCAACGTTCGAATGTTTTCGGTTGCGTTGGGGATGGCAACGGTGTTTGTTTTGACCGGTGGTGAAACGATGGCACAGTGCAGCGGAGGCGGGGGCGGTGGAGGTCGCATGCCGACGGGCAGTCCCGCGACTTTCAATCCGAACGCGGCCTACGCATCGAGTCCGCTGGTTTCATCGGCCGCCAATTCGTTGGCGATGCAGTATCAGCAATCGGTGCTCGCGCAGCGGCAAGCCTACGCGATGGCTTATCAGAATTCGCAGCAGCAACAGTTGACGCTGAGGCAACGCAACGCGGAGCTTTACGAGACCCGATTGGCCAACGCGGAAGCAAAGCGGGCGGCGAAGGCGGAACGAATCGCGGCACGTTTGCGGGCTCGCAATCAGTCGGGGAGTTCGTACATGTTGACGTCGACCGAAATCGAAACGGAAGACGAATCGTTGTAGCGAACGGACGTTCCACGGCCATGTGGACAATGTGAACGCGGCTCCAACGGGACCGCGAGAGGCGGTGTGTTCCCGGTGAGACATCTCCTCGTTGGCTTCTTCCGACGCCGCTCAAACTCGCCCTTTCATCACAAGGCTCGCATGGATGCAACGCCCGTACCGGCCTCCATCGATGCAAGCGTCTCCTCCACCACCACCGAAGACGATCCCGCCGCCGCAAAGGGGCGCGGCAACGGCGCGATCGGTCGTTGCGGCATCGCCAAAGCGAAACGCAGCGTCCAAACGAATCGCAGCGTCCAAACAAAACACCGCACCAAACCGCAATGCAATGCGGCCCCTGGTCGTATCGACGCCGCCTCCCAAACAAAACAAGGAGGTGCAACCGCTCGCGAGAAAATCTCCAGTCGCGGTGATGATGCATGTCGCCAAAGGGGTACAGGCGAAACTTTTGGACGCGCCGGAGTGGATGGTCAGTCTGGTGTTCCATGTCGTCGTGTTGTTGATTTTGGCCTTGCTCACGACATCGCCTGAGACTGTCGGGCGGATCGTGATCACGATGCAGCAAGGCGATGTCGACGGCAATCTTGACGCGGACCTCACAGAGTTTGATCTTGATCCGGTCGAGATGCCCGACGCGGAAATCGACGACGACTTTGAGGACACGCAACTGAGCGAACAGGTATTCGATCTCGACACGTCGATCGACTTGGCTTCGCTGTCGCCGTCGATGAACGCGATGGCGATGGATGTCGCCAAGATTTTGGATGCATCCGGAGCGTCCGGAAAGATCGACGAACCACGCAACATGTTTGCCGGGCGAAGCGGTCCGATGAAGCAACGGTTGCTCCGGGCGTCCGGTGGGACCAAGGAAACCGAAGAGGCGGTCAAACTCGGGCTCGAGTGGTTGCGGCGGAACCAGTTGAAAAACGGCAGTTGGAGTTTGTCCGGCCCGTACGCGCACGGGGCGAGGGCGGAAAACCAAGTCTCGGCAACCGCGATGGCGATGTTGGCGTTCATGGGCGCCGGCAGCACCCACCGCGGCGGGAAATACAAAACCGTGCTGTGGAAGGCGGTCCGTTGGCTGGTCAAGCAACAGGACCGACAAGGGTTCATGGCGGCACGCTCGGGCGAGCACGAGAAGATGTACTCGCAGGCTCAAGCGATGATCGCACTTTGCGAACTCTACGCGATGACGGGCGATTCGTGGATTCGGCCGTACGCGCAGTCCGCATGTGACTTTGCCTGCGAGGCTCAATCTCGCGAAGGCGGTTGGAGGTATCGTCCGCGATTCGATTCGGACACGTCGGTGACAGGTTGGTTTTTGGTGGGACTCAAGAGCGGTGAAGCGGCCGGGCTCGACGTGGATCGATACGTCTTTCCGAAAGTCGACGGATACCTCGACACCGTCCAAGAAAAAGGTGCCTCGGATTATTACCCGGGAGGGTATGCCTATCGCATCGGCGAAGCGGCGTCTCCTTCCATGACCGCCGAGGGCATTTTGTGCCGGCAGTATCTTGGGTGGAATCGAAACACACCGGGGATGCGTTCTGGTCTGACTGCGTTGCAACAGAACCATCCGATCAACCCGCGAGAACGCGACGTTTACTACTGGTATTACGCGACCCAGGCGCTGCATCACTTCGGCGGACCGGTGTGGAAAAAATGGAACGACACACTCAAAGTCGAATTGCCCGCATCCCAAGAACGCCGAGGGGCCGAACGCGGCAGTTGGTCACCGGCGCGGGATGCGTGGGGCATCTACGCGGGCCGACTCTACACAACATGCTTTTCGCTGTACTGCCTCGAGGTTTATTACCGGCACATGCCGATTTACACGCCCGAGGAAATCATGGCCACGGACGAACTCGATGACGTTTAGCGAGTCTGCAATCCCGGTCACACATGATGCGTCTCGGTCTCTGACTGAATGCCAGTCCCCGCATCATCTGCTCCCTTCCCCACGATTGATTTGCTCGACGGTGATCTCCAATGAGAAGTAATGACACCACCTCCACCTACGCTCTCTTGCCGGACGATCGACTCGTCGGCGATGCTCGGATCGGCAATCGTGCTGCGTTTGAAGAACTCGTTCGCCGCTATCACAGCAAACTGACCCATGCGATCCGGTCGCGTGTATCGTGTCGAATGACCGTCGATGATATTGTGCAAGACGCGTGGATCAAAGCCTTTCAAAATTTGACGCAGTTGAGAGTGGACGGGAACTTCTACTACTGGTTGCTGCGGATCGCGATGAACTCGCGGCGAACCTACTTTCAGAACACCAAGCAAGCCGACTGGACGGACCCGCAACTGCCACAGGTTTGCCAACCGAGATCAAGCCAGCCCGAAGCCGTGGCGGAACGGAACGAGGATTGTCAGCGGGTGCGTCACGCGTTGATGAATCTGGACGAAGGTCATCGGAGGATCCTGGTTCTACGCGACTATGAACAACAAGACTACCGCGAAATCTCCGAAACGCTGAGCATCAAAGTCGGGACCGTACGCAGTCGGCTACACCGGGCGAGGTCACAACTGCGGAACCAATTGAAGGCGTCTTCGACCTCTTGAACAACCCGAATGGATGATTGTCGTGGTGAGGTTTTGAGCGTTCGCAGGGGTGCTTCCGAAGAAACGATCGGGTTAGGAAATTGTGCCGACTTTTCGTTCTTTGTGCGTGACATCTCGGAATCGGAATCTCCCTTTACGGGGAGCCCTATTTCATAGTCATGGAGAGAAATGATGAAACGTCGTTCATTTGCCAAACGCCGGCTTTCAGTCCAACCGCTCGAAGCACGACGGGTACTCGCCGCGAGTCTCGGATGGGACGGCCCGGGTTTGGGCAGTGCCGAATTGACGTATCACGTTGCGAACTCGCCCGATTCGTTGACGCAGGAAGAAACGGAGGCTGCGATAGCGACGGCATTTGATGCGTGGGCGAGTGTGGCAGACATCACCTTCACGCCGACCGATGAGAGCGGCCTGCGAGATTCGATCGACATCACATTCACGAGCATCGACGGTGTCGGCGGGACTCTCGCTCAGGCGTATTTTCCCGACGACGTCAATCCTGCACGGATCGCCGGGGACATCGAGTTTGACATCGCCGACGCGTGGGAAGTCGGCAACTCGCTCGCGAGCCAAGCGTTTGACCTCGTGTATGTCGCCGTGCATGAAATCGGTCACTCGCTCGGGCTCGATCACACCGACGCGGCGGACAGCGTGCTCGCCCCGTTTGTTACCGCAAATCAATTCTTCACCTCGCTGTCCGATGCGGACGTGGCTGCCGTTCAAGAAGTCTACGCGGCAGCGGATACGGTGGTCGACGATACGCCAGTAACCGAAGATCCGGTCGATCAAACGCCAGTCGACGAAACACCAGCCGAAGA
Source organism: Rhodopirellula sp. JB044 (assembly GCA_043101355.1). Taxonomy (GTDB): domain Bacteria; phylum Planctomycetota; class Planctomycetia; order Pirellulales; family Pirellulaceae; genus Rhodopirellula. The sequence continues at coordinate 10,901 of JBICHZ010000206.1, read as the reverse complement.
TGATCCTGCGGACGAAACACCCACCGACGAAACACCCACTGACGAACTTCCGTCGGATGATGATGACGATGATCACGACCACGATCACGATCACGATGTGGATGACGACGACGCACTACCGGATAGCGACGACGACCCGTTTCCTCGACGGCGGTGGCGACGTGGCGGAAACTGGCATCGCTGGGGAGGTCGTCTCGAATCGACCACCCCTGAATACAACTACGTGAATCCGACCGACGCCAATGGTGACAATGCAACGTCCGCTGTTGACGCGTTGATGATTATCAACCAACTCAACCTCGGTACGTCGACCACCGACAGCGAAGACATCGCCGGGCTATGCGATGCCAACGGAGACGGAGTGATCACCGCACTCGATGCGTTGACCGTGATCAATGCACTCAACAATGAAACCGAGCAAACCGCCGCGGTCGCCGAAAGCATCGACGTGCTCGATGACACCCTGGACACCGAGGAAACCGATCCCCTCGAAACAGAAGAAGAACTCGTTGATGAAGGAGTCGATGAAGACGTTGCGGATGAGGAGGACATGCTGATCGACGAAGAAGAAACCGTCGATGATCCGACCGACGTGATCGATGACGAGCCCGCCGACGGCGCCGAGGAAGAAAGCACTGAAGAAAATACTGAAGAAGAAACTGACGAGATGATTGACGACGGTGGTCTGGTCGACGAGACCGAGGACACCACTGACGATGGCGACCCATCCGAAGAAGAAGAGTCGGATGAGGAAGAATCCGGTGAGGATGAAGTTGACGACGAAACAGTTGACGACGAAACCGTCGGTGACACCGAAGACGAATCCGACGACGAATCCGACGACGACGACGACGAATTCGATGAAGATTAAGATGAAGATGAAGAGACTGATGAAGAGAGTGATGAAGAGACTGACGGAGACACGGATATCGAAGACTGCCACGACGGAGTCGGACATCACTCGCGTCGCTTTGGCGTCGTCAACGTCGGCTTGTTCGGAGGAGACGCCGAGTCGCTGATCACGCGATTTGATACCGACGAAGACGGATCGCTGAGCGAAGAGGAAGTTCCCGAACACTTCTGGGAAAAGCTCTTTGAATTGGGTGTCGATGCGGACGCCGATGGTCTGGTGACTCTCACCGAAGTCGAAACGGCCATCACGACGGCCCGCCAAGACGCGTTTGACTCCAAGGACACCGACGGCGACGGCTTGCTGACCGAAGCCGAAGTCAGCGAACGATTCTGGGGCAAGGTCTCAGACGCAGACACGGACGCCGATGACGCCATCTCGTTCGACGAATTGGAAGCATTCTTCGCCGAACGGTCCGCCCAGCGTGAGGAGTTCACTGCCGACTCATTCGGCCACCGACATCGGTCCACGGACGAAGTGTTCGCGTCGATCGGACGTGGCGTGAACGCTCTGCGTGCGAGCAACCAACGTTTCGGCCGTCGGCGATAGCTTTCCGGTACGCCCGCTCATGATGGGGCATCACACCGAACGATTTTAGCGAGCCAAACACGCCGATGGGAAACATGAAACGCAGGCTAACGGAGCCTGCGGCCCCCGTGCGCGGCGAGCAAACGTTGCCTGCGTTGGATTTGCTTGATCGATCGTCCCACTAAAAAAAGAATCCTCTTTCTCACGGTACCACCACGAGGAGACGGTGTTTCCTTTTCGTAACCCAACTCGCGTTAGGCACCTCACGGAAAGGATCCCATGCAGTCTCAAACGATCACATGTCCTCAAGGACACCAACTTCGCGCGTCGAAACGAGTGTTCGGCAAAACGTTGCCGTGTCCTGTGTGCAAACAGTTGTTGACCGTCCCCTTATTCCCGCCTCCGCCGAGCGATCCGGTTGCGTCAGACGCCGCGGCGTCGGAGGAGAAAAAGGACTCGCTTTCCGACACGGGGGTCATGCGAATCCTTGGAGACTATGTCGCTCGCAATGAAGACGCCAGCGACAACTCGTTGGACGAAAAGGCACGGTCGATTCGCAGTTGCCCGGTGTGCGACAGCAGTCTGAGTGAAGCGGCAACGATTTGCAAGAACTGCAAATGCTACGTCGGACCGACGCCCGATTTCTTTAAACAGTTTGCCCGTTAGTGGAACGCGACAGACTCGAACCAGATTGGACGCGGTAACAAACATCGCCAAGACTTTCGGTGATTCGCGGTGCCAGCCGAAACTCTTGGCGAGTTTCGCTACTCGTTCCTTTCGCCACCTCTGACCACATATCACGCGTCAGGCATCGTGATCTGCAGAGGCATCATCATCTGCTAGTTTTTGCGAATGCAGTAGAGATGTCCCTTGCTTCGCATGAAGATCTCATCGCCCACGATCGCAGCGGACGCATCAATCGTGTCGTCGAGTTTGTTGGTAGCGACGACGTCAAACGACTGACCGTGTCGCAGAACGACCGTGGTGCCGTCGCGTCCGGTCAAATAAACGTACTCACCCGCCGCAACCGGTGATGCATAAACCGTCGAGATATCGGGCACGCGGGTTTGCTTGATCAGCAAGTCACCGGTCTTGGCATCCCGCGAAAGTAAAACGCCGTTGTTGGCTTTGAAGAAGTAAAGCTGACCTTCGTAGAGCAACGGCGAAGGAACGTAGGGTGCGGCGTCTTCCTCGACCCAGGTGACCGTATCGCGGTCGGTGATGTCCCCTTTGGAACTGAGTGGGATCGAGTAGATCGCGTACCCGCGGTATCCCGTCATGACGATCACATTGTCTTCGAATCGAACCGGTGAAGGGATCGGGTTGCTGGCTTGGCCGCCGCATTCCCAGATGATCTCTCCGGTCATCAAGTCGTAGCTGCGAACGCGAGTGGTCCCGTTGGTGATGACTTGCACGCGTCCTTCGTATTCGGTGATCAGTGGCGTCGACCAAGTGGTGCGTTCGTCTCGGTTCTGACGCCATTTCTCTTCGCCCGTTTTGGCGTCAAGGGCGACGATGAAGGAATCGCCTTCGTGATCAAACGGAACAACGAGGATGCCATCGCGAACCGCCGGCGAACTGCCTTCGCCGAACTGAGCTCGGGTTTGCATCTGGCCGAGCTTTTTGCTCCACAGAAGTTCGCCGTCGAGATCCAGGCAATGAACGCCGCGTGAACCGAACGAAACGTAGATCCGCTCTCCGTCAGTGACCGGTGACGAGGAGGCGAACGTGTTCGTGTTGTGCCCGGCTTCGTGGGGGACTTCTTCGATCGCGGTCGTTCGCCACACTTCTTCGCCGTTTGAACGGTTGTAGCAAATCACCATGAAGGCGTAGTAGTTGGTCGGCGAAGCACCGCCTCGTCCTCCTCTCCCGCCCCGTCCTCCGCGTCGCCCCTCTCGGCCGCCGCGACGTTGGGGAGCGTTGGATGAGGATTCCTGATCGTCGGTGGCGGAGTCGGCGTCGGCCCCCTCTTTCAACCGATCGGTTTTGACGGCGGTTGCGACAAAGACTCGGTCACCTAGCACGATCGCGGTAGAGCTGCCCGCGCCCGGTACCGCGACCTTCCATGCGATGTTTTCGGATTCGCTCCATCGAACCGGTGGGTCGGACGACGCGGAGGCTCCCGACGCATCCGGGCCACGCCACTGCGGCCACCCCGAGGAAATGTCTTCGGCACCGATCGAAGGAGCCAGTGCCAAGGGCAACAACAGAACCGCAAATGTAAGCTTCACGCTGATATCCATTTAAACGAGGAGAGTAGGACGACACGGGGATTCAACACCGGTGTATAGAATAAGTCTCGTTTTGCGGCGTGAAATTATCCGTCGGTGAGGTTTGCTTTGCCGAATACCGCGGCGACCTTGAGCATGCGGCCGCCCACCGCCGACCCTGGCTTGTGCGGCAGAGCGAGACTCGGTGGTGTGGTAGGTATTGTGTGGTAGGGTTTGCTAAATCAACCTTGTATTTCGCATCTCGCCAGTCGTTGGCGGGCATTCATTCGGTAGATGGGCAATTGTTGGACGACCTGATTTGATGATTGACCCTGTGATTCTCCAAACGGTTGCTTGGGCGGCGAGCCTGTGCGTTGCCCTGATGGCGATCGGTAGCGCGGCGATGAAGTTGTGGAATCCGCCGGCAATGAATGCGAAGTGGAACCAGCAACTCGGGATGCCGGATTCTCTGCGTGTTTGGGCGGCGGGGGTGGAGATCGCCGCGGCGGTGTTGTTTCTTTTTCCACGGACGGCGATGGTGGGGGCGATCCTGTTGACCGCGTATCTCGGTGGCGCGATCGCGCTGCATGCGCGAGTCAAAGCGTTTCCCTTTGTTGTCTACGCGAGCGTCATCATCGGCCTGATCTGGGCCGTTTTGTCGGTACGTTGACTCCTTTTGGGAAGATCTGAATTCTGGCGAATCCAGCTACGGGGGCTATCAGAGCGGCATTCGTAGCCGGAGTCGCCAGACTTCGGAATCAAACTACCAACGCGTGTGCGGAGATCTGAATTCTGGCGAATCCAGCTACGGGGGTTATCAGCGCGGCGTTCGTAGCCGGAGTCGCCAGACTTCGGAATCAGACTACCAACGCGTGTGCAGAGATCTGAATTCTGGCGAATCCAGCTACGGGGTTCGTCGGATTTCTTGGCGACATTCGTTTCGGGGCGGGCATCTGGAGGGCTATTTTACGATTTCGATTAATTCGATCGCGGGCTGATCGTTGCATCGGATCAACGCGGTTCGGCCGTAGACGATTTCGCCGGGCTCGGTTTGCAGGAGCGACGACAACGCGACTCCGGGCGTGACTTTCCAAAGTTGATAACGTTCGACGGATCGCAACACGTTGTGTTTGATTAAGACGCGGCCGAGCGGGATTTCGCCGCTGGCGATCTCCATCCAAACGTCGCGACCGAGGGCGGACGGGTCGAGGCGCACCAACCCGTACTGAACGACTTTCCCTGTGTGATGAGTCACCAACGTGATCTCACGCGTGTACGTGACCGTTCGTTCGGCGATCGCCAATCGCGCGTCCGTCTTCATCAACGGATCGTTTTGCCAAACCGATTCGCCGTCGTCGAGTACACTCCGGCTGCGATGGACGACCACGTCGACTTCGTCTTTGTGGAAGGCCTCCACGGTGACGGTCATGTGACTGTGGTGATCGAGCAATTGATCAAACGGAGGCGGACACTGCTCGACTTCCTCGAATGCAGCGAGAGTTGATGTCGACGCGTAGAACTCCGCCAACAAAGATCCGATGTTGATTTCGTAGCGAGCGTTCGGAGCCCCGTCGGTTTGTGGCGGATCGGATTGAGACTGGGCTGCTTGAGTTTCGGCTGTCGACATGGCTTTCTCGGTCATCGTGGCTCTGCGTGCGAGGCTCCGGAGTTCTTCAACCAAAACATCCATCAACCGACCGGGGCGGCGATCGACAGTTGGACGGTGTTGGGGGTCGGCATCTCGGGTCGTTCGAGCACCGTGTCGACGAGAAAATACAGCAACCGTCGCAGCGGTTCCGATTCGATCTCGTCGGCGATCTGTTCGGCGCGGGCTTGATGTTTGTCGACCAGTTGCAGCGATGTTTCGAACACGTTCGCCTTGCGATACAAACGCCCGGCGATCGAGAGCCGTTCGCTGGTGGGAATCGCACAATCATCCGCCGCGATTTGCAGCAGCGTCTCTTGATCTTCGGCGTCGAGGTGCTGCAGTGCCAATGCCCACAGCAGCGTCGGGCGACCGGCGATCACATCGGCACCGGCGTTGAGTTTGTTCGAATCGTCGCCGATCCAATCATTGATGTCGTTGATGATTTGGAACGCCACGCCCAGGTTCCGCGAGAACTTGCGAATCGGTTCGACGAGATGTTCCGCATCGCCCGCCATCCGCACACCGCTGTACAGGGCGGCTTCGAAAGCCGGAGACGTCTTGAGGGCGTAGATCTTCATCGCGTCGATCGGTTGCAACCGCCGGTCTTTGGCGTCGCGCCACAACAGTTCGGCACCCTGGCCTTCGGACAATCGAACGTGAGCGGCGGCGAGCGAATCGAGCAAATCGACTCGCGTGGCGGCGTCGATGTCATCACCCACCATCGTGCGGCTGAGCAGTCGATAACCGAGTCCGATGAGGTAATCGCCCACGTTGATCGCCGAGGCAACGCCGAACCGATGGTGGACGGCCGGTTGGCCGTATCGGAACGCGTCGTCGTCTTCGATATCGTCGTGCACGAGGCTGGCTTTATGGAACGTCTCGATACTCAGTGCGGCACGTCGGACCGCGTCCGGGATTGTCGCCGCCGATGCCTCGCCGTCGCCGCTGGTGGCTTGGCCGCCCGTCATCGCGTCGTAGGCTGCCAGGGTAATGAACGGGCGAGAGTGTTTTCCGCCACGTGCGAGAAAGTCGTACGCGATCGCTTCGGTCGCGGCGATCGGATCGACACCCTCGAGATGCTCGGGGCGGATCGCGTCGGATGCGTTCTGTGAGACTTCGCCGTTGAGTCGCTCGACCGCTCCATCGACGCCTTCCTCGGTCGACACCGACGTGCGGCGTGACTGGGCGATCAATGGCGACTGCGGGTCAGGCAATCCGATCTGACGCATCGGCGGAGCGAGGCGGTGCAGTTGATCACGTTCGAACAACCCACCGGCCGATCGCATCAAGTGAACGTAGCTGCGGGTTTGAGCGGCGGCGGGAACGTACGGCGTGCGGATCATTTCCTCCACCCACGACTCATCGACTTTTGTGTTCCGACAATCGCTCGAAAGCAGCGGCACGGCCATGCACGGGATTCCCGCGAGCAAGACCTTGTCGATCGCTTTCTCGAGCACGTTCAAACACGCCACGCCGACCACGGCATCGACGTATCCGCCGACGATGATTTTCAAAACAACCGGAGAGCCTTCGGCGACGAGGACGCGGTACCCCATGTCCTCGGCGATGCTGCGGAAGTCCGCGATGCTGCACGCGCCGCATTGTTTGCAGTTCATGCCGAATTGGTCGTATTCGGCAGGGCAGCCTTCGGCGTGTTTGAGGCAGTGCGGTAAAAGGAACAGGCGTCGTTCAGGCGGAACGGCCGAGAGTTGGTTCCGCCAAAACGCGCTGCTGATGTTGACCATCGTCCAGCCCAACAAACCTTCGGGCAGGTCGGCCTCCTCGAGCATCCGCCGGGCGACCTGTTCCATCTCGTCTTTGGTCAACGGGTTGTCGTGGTCGAGTCGGTCGGCGACTTCGCGACATCGGTCCCGCAAACTTTCACGCATCGCGAGCGTTTCGGGAACGTCCTTCAGATGGCTGGTGTTGCGGCGGTTGTGTCGCTTCGCGCGCGGGCGATCCGAGTCATTACGCGTCGGGGGGAGTCCGGTCGACAAAATGTTTACCTAGGGAGAGTCGTGTCGGGTCGGGAAAGGGTGTCATCCAAACCGGCAACGCGGCCCAGGGCGGCCGTCGTGAAGATCAATGGATAGAGGCGTTCGTGGTACCAGAGTTTGGCGAAATAAAAACCGATCGGCCAAGCCACGTCGAGTCGCCCGCCGCGTGCGGCACGCATCAGCCACCTCGAGCCAGACAGTATAGCGTCTCGGGTACGATCGGTCAGGCGAGGCCCGTCGCGATCAGCATCGGGATCGGGAATGCCGGCCACTCCAACGGTGTTCAAACGATCCCAAAGGCTCGCCAACGCCTCGACCGCCAACGCCGTTTCCTCCACGGTGCTGATGCCGAATTCGTGCGACGGTTTCGCCGTGGGGTCGGGTGCCTGCGTCGCATCCGTGCCCGAATTTGATGACGGATCCATCGACCGCTGCGGTGATGCAACCCCGGAGCCCGCGATTTGTCTCGCGGCCGGATCATTGAAACTGCTCGACGGATCCGGTGTGTTCCAGAACCGCTCAACCGATTCTCCGCCGCCCCAACCGCCGTCGGCGTTTTGATGATTGATGAGGTATTCGATCCCACGCACCACCGCGGATTTATCGAGCCTCGGGTGCACGTCGATCAAAACTTTCGCGGTGCCGTAGATCGGATTGTCTTCTTCAACGCGGTCCTGATTTCCGAACCACAACGGCACCCAAGACCCGTCGGGCCGTTGCTGCTTTCGAAGAAACGCCAACCCCACGGTGATCGCGGCATCGACCTTGGGAGAATCTGACAAATCATCGAGCGCCCGGATCGCGTGAGCCGTCAAATCCACGCTGCTGCGATCAAACGGCAGTTTTCCCCAACCCCGGCAGAACGTTGGCCAACCACCGTCCCGGTTCTGCAGCCCGAGCAACCAATCGCGACCGTTCGAAATCGCCTGATCGATCCGTCCGCGCTGTTCCTCGTCGACATAGTTCCGCAGTTTCAACAGCGCCAAGATCGCACCGGGAGTGTCGTCGGCATCCGGCACGGCACCGGACAAATCCGTCCACCCCCAACCTCCCGGGTCGGCACCGGTAAACGGGTGACGTTCGGTGTGTTGGCACGACAAGAGCCAATCGACCAACTCCAACCCGGACCATTCACGCAGGTCGTTCGGGTCGCTGGTCAAGGCGGCGATCGACAGAGAAGTCACCCAGGTCGCCAAATTCGTGTCGATCGGCCAACTGCCTTCGGGAGTGATCGACTGTTCGATAAAATTCAAACCGGTTTCGATCACTCGGCACCGACAATCATCCGCACCGGATCGCTGATCCAGTCTCGGGTTGAGTTGCAACGACTGAGCAGCCAACGAATCAACCAGCGACATGACAACGAACGAAGTCAGCGGTGTCGCCTCCAGGTACCCGCCACTGTCGGGTTGCATCCGCTCGAGCAGTGCCAGCGTCGGATTAATCGACGCCTGACGAATCCAGGATAAAGGGGGCAGGCATCCGGATCGATAAAACTTGGCTTGGCCGATCGCCACCAAAGCAGGAACCGCGTAGCTGACCACTGGCATGCCGAGATAGCGGTACATCGACTGAGGGAATACCGCGGCCTCGAACGGCAACGCGGCAACCTCCGACCAAGGAACCAGCCCCGCGATCGCCAGGTTATTCAAAATAGGGACAACAAACGTTTTGTCTTTCCCGTATCGCTTTCTTAGCGCGTCCAGACCACCGGCGTCGTCAAGGTACCGCCGCAGTCGTTGGTCTTTGGTGGACGCGTCTGAACCGGACTCCGCGTTTGTGTTTTCTAACAAGTTGCCTTGTTCCGGCGTCCACATCGCATCGACCCGGCGTGCGAGCGTGCATGCGGCCAGAACGAGGTAGCTGGTCGCGATGTTGGAATGACTGCGGTTGGTATCGCCAAAACCTCCGTCTTCGTTTTGCTGCGTCTGCAACCAAATAACGCCACGCCGGATCAGGTCGAGATAGCGTTCGCGTTGCTCGCCGTCCTTCAACTGTTCGCACGCGACGCTCAACGCACTGATCGCGGTCGCGGTGCTCAGCGCCGAAGCCGAGAGTTCGCCGATCCAGTGCGACCGGCCGGCCCGCTCGGCCAGCAGTTGGTCCCGCAGGTCGTCGAGCGTTCGACGCACCTGATCACGGAACGCCTGATCGCGAATCACCCGCTCGCGATTAACCGGGTCGCTGGATCCTGCGGCGAGAGACTGATTGTCGGAGTGCACGGTGTCGGCAATCGCGGTTTCGTCGGGAAGGGCGGTCTGGGAAGGCACGAAACATTCAGCCTGTCGGGTACAGCCTTCGAGAAACGGCAATTGCGTTTTGCAATCGGGGCGATACGGCGATGTCGGTGCCAGGCGGGAGCAACATCAGACCGCATCGCGGTGGACTGTTGCAAGATGTCCAATCGTACCCGATGGCCGCCTCGGTGGGTGCCCCAGGCGGGCAGCGCGTCCGGGGTTCGTGGTCGGTGCCGGGGGGTTGGGTGGCGAGATGCGGCCAAAGTCGAAAAATGCGGGGAATTGGAGTCGGCACGCCGAACCGAAAGAGCCCTCCTGGTTCTATAGCAACAGCACGTCGTTCGATAAGCGACAGCACGATCGCCTCGCGGGAGCATGCTTTTCCCTCACCGGAGAGACGTCTTGGTGGGAAAACGCGGGCTGTGGTTGTGAATTTTGGATCGCCGCAAGTCCTGCCCGGTTGTATTTTTACAGTGATCAACGATAGTCGACGTTTCCCACAACACTCCGCAATTGTCCGCAGACGACGCGATGACCGAAAAGACTCAATCTCCGGCGACCGATGACCTCCGAATCAGTGAGATGAAACCGCTGATGCGGCCGCAAGAACTGATGGCCGAAATCCCTGCGACGCCGGAGATCGCCGAGACGGTTGCGTCGGCCCGTGCGGGCATCCAACGCGTACTCAACGAAGAAGATGATCGGCTCGTCGTCGTCGTCGGACCGTGCTCGATCCACGACCCCGATGCGGCGATGGAATACGCCCGGTTGCTGGCCACCGAACAACAAAAGTACGCCGATCAATTGCTGATCGTGATGCGTGTTTACTTCGAGAAACCTCGCACGACGGTGGGCTGGAAAGGCCTGATCAACGACCCGGGACTCGACGACAGTTTCGAGATCAATCGGGGTTTGCGGACCGCGCGTGGGTTGCTGCGTGATATCAACGCACTCGGTTTGCCGACCGGGACGGAGTTCCTCGACCTGATCAGCCCGCAGTACATCGCGGACCTCGTCGGATGGGGGGCGATCGGTGCCCGCACGACCGAGAGCCAAGGTCACCGCGAGTTGTCGTCGGGATTGTCGTGCCCGGTCGGGTTCAAAAACGGAACGAGCGGCAACGTCCAAATCGCGGTCGATGCGATCTGTTCGGCACGTCGGCCGCACCATTTCCTGTCGGTGACCAAAGAAGGAACCTCGGCGATTTTCGCCACGACCGGCAACAGCGACTGTCACGTTATTCTGCGTGGCGGGGCGCACACCAACTATGACGCGGCGAGCATCGATTCGGCGTCGGATTTGCTCGAAAAAGCGAAACTGCCGGTGCGGTTGATGATCGACACCAGCCACGCCAACAGCCGCAAGAAACAC
>JBICHZ010000205.1:0-24917 GCA_043101355.1 Rhodopirellula sp. JB044 | reverse complement strand
CGCCGCCAGAGATTTGAAAGCGACCAATCTTGCCATCGCTGTTCATGCTGGTGATGAATTCGGTTTGAGCGGTGTAGAGCTGCGGGCTGTAGATCAATGCCAGATCATCGCCTTCCTTGACCTTCACTCCGGCATAGTTCGCGTACATCTTTTCCAAGCGGCCGTCGATGTAGGCACTGATAGTCGATAGTTGGCTTTCGTCGTAGTCGATCGAGCCGATCGTGCGAATGGTGCGATTGACTTCACCCATCTTTGACATCGCGGTTCGAATGCCGACCAATCGTCGCGCCGATGATTCAATCGTGACCGAGATGCCGTCGCCGCCTCCACCTCCAGTTGCTTCAACCAGTTCCATCGCACACACGGGACACCGTCCGGGTTCCGTCGACGGTGGCGTACACATCATTGGACAGATGTATCGCTTGTCTTCGCCACCGCCGGATTCTGCAACGGATTCGCCTTGGCCCCCGGAAAAGCCATCCGCAGTCAGCCACTTCGTTCGCTGTGCGACACCGAGCAGAAAAAATACGAGTCCGACTACGACGACGACCGTTGATGCTTGCACAGCAGTGCGCACCAGCCACTTCATCCCGCCATCACTTTGCGGTGGGGTCGGCTTGGCTTCAATAGGCGTGGTCGTTTCTTCGGCCACCGCTTCCACTGGCTCGCTATCGGTCGGCGCATCCGTATCCACGCTGCTGACTTTATCGTCAACGTCGGCTTTGTTGGGTTCGATTGGTTCGTCCTGATTCATGACAGTTCTCGCGGCGTTTTCCGGCACGCGTTTGTGGTTCCATCCACGAACGTCAGCTCAAGAGGTGACTGGCCGACGACGCGACGGAGGGGATCGCATCATCGACCAGTCATCGCCTCCAGGCTGTGACCGGTTCATTGTTTTGGTGACGCGATCAAATCGCGTAGGGATTGCATCTGGATAGACTTCATTCGGAACGAGCGCGCAGCATCATTCGCGTGAAAGCCAACTTGAAAACGAAGAGCTACGAGCGCGCAGCTCTCCTATCGAGACGACGCTAGATGCGCCAGATGCAAAGAAACCGCTGAGAGAAATGCGGTGAGTGATCGCCGATCGGCAATCGTGACATCAGTTGATCTGGACGAATTGAAAGTCCAGCCTCGGATGCAACGTGATCCAAGTACGCAATCACGACCAAATCACGAACCTGAGGAACAGGTACGCGATGTGGTGCCGGTGCTAGCGGTTCTGATCGAATGCCACACATGCACGATGACAACGCAAATTGGTCTTGAACCAATTTCTCGTCGTCGGATTTCGGTGGCTCGGGCACGACATCAGAAATTTCACCGAACAGGTCGTCGTGCTTTGATTGTTCGCCTTTCTTCGTGCAGCAACTGCTGGCGTCTTCTTCATTGCCGCTACAGCAACCGCACAGTTCGCCGTCCGTTTTCACTTCACAGCATTTGCAAGCGTGGCAGACCGTCTCGGCCTCGCAGCACTGACCTTGAGCACATGTTCCCTGCGCAGCCACCAACGTCATCGGCTGAATCACCATTGCAGCGATCAGACAAAGATTAACGGCGGTGCGAATTAGGGGGGAGTTACTCACTGTGACCTTCCGAAAAGGATACCCATGCCCGGTATATGAACTGTATCGGAAATCTGGCCGAAAAGTTCAATAGGAATCAACCGGTTAGGCAAACTTTAACTCTTCCAGTGTAACGGAACAGGACGGAAATGCCATGGATCGGCAATATTGGACACCTGCTACGAAACAAACCAAGCGAATATTGCTTGGTGCACTGATCGCCGCCTCCATGTCCGGTTGTGCGACCCAAAGAGGCGTCCAAATTGCCTCGGACACCCAAAAAGCGACCTCATTCGTCGCCGCTGAAACAGTCTCAACGAACACGCGGCCGGAGGCAATTGCCTATCGATCTGTCGAAACGCCAGTGCAATTGGCTGGCTTCAACGATGGCATGGTCGTCGCCTCGCCCGCCGCGTTCACGCTGCCACAAGACAACGACGGTGAGCTGGGATTGGACAGCGAAGAGGCAGATGTATCGAGCCGCAGCTTCAGCGACTTCCTGCAATTGGATCCACCTGAAGAAGATGGGGAGAGGGGGAGTCAGGGAGATGGGGAGAGCGATGAAGATGAAGTTCGAAACACCGACTCCCAGACTCCCCCTCTCCCAGACTCCCCCACTCCCAGCTCCCCCACCGCCCCAGTCGAGTTCTTCGTCAACGAAGCACTATCGCGGCACCCGAAAATCCTTGCCGCACGACAGCGAGTCGCCGCCGCATCAAACGTCATCCCGCAAGCCAAAGCACTTCCCGACCCAACGTTCAACAACACGTTCTGGCCGTTCCATGACAACGCGTTGCAAACCGCAGGCGGTCGTGTCGGAAATCAGATGTCGGTTAACCAGAAAGTCCCGTTTCCCGACAAGCTAAAAACGAAAGCCATCATTGCGAGTCGCGAAGTCCAGATCGCTCAAACCGAAGTCGACGGAATCGCTCGCGAGATCACTGAGTCCGTACGACTGGCATACTACGAAGTCTGGTTTGCCACACGTGCGATCGCGATCATCGAGGAAACCAAAGACCTCGTCGCTGACTTGACTGACGTTGCCGAAGCCCGCTACCGCAGCGGTGGTTCGCAACAAGACGTGCTGCGCGCTCAGCTTGAAACCGATCGCCTCGACGAACAACTCATCACGCTTCGCAGACAAAAGCAAGTCGCCCAAGCCGACCTCGCAACGCTGCTGCAACAACCTGTTGACTTGCTTCCCGAAGCAACGGATGAACTCGGTATCACTGACACGCCCCAGCAAATTGAAGAATTGATCGCGTTGGCCGAACAATGCAATCCAAAACTGCGGGGTCTTGCGTGGGAAATTCAACGCGACCGCGACAAGGAACGCTTGGCGTGTTTGCAGCAGTATCCTGACTTCAATGTCGGCCTCAGCTGGGGATTGATCAGCGACGGTCACGATGTGATCAGTCCTGTCGCCAACGGGAACGACAACCTGAGCATCAGCTTTGGGACGACGCTGCCGATCTGGCGGGAAAAGATTAACGCCGGCATCCGCGAAGCCGCTCACCGACGCAGCAGCACCACCCGTCGCCTCGAAGCCGAACGCGACGAACTCTACGGAAAGATCCGTCGCCTGATCGTTCAAGCCGACGCATTGGCGGAACAACGCGATATCTATGAAAACCGCATCATTCCCCGCACCGAAGGCACACTTGAACTTTCGATCGCCGACTACCGTGGCAAACGCACGGACTTCTTCACGCTGATAGAAACCTACCGCGAGCTCTTAATGTTCGAGACCCAACTCGCCCGCATCGACGCTACGCTAGCCGGCACGATCGCCCAGTTGGATCGCACTGTAGGTTGCCCTCAATAAGAAGTAGGGGTGTTGGGGGTGAAGGAGAAGGGAGAACACAACTCGCTCCTCCCTCACTCCCGACTCCCATCTATCAACCTCCGCAATTCACGCCGTGCCCGGTTCAACCTCGATCCAACAGTACCTTCGGGGATGTCTAGCGTCTGGGCGATCTCTTGGTATGACAGACCGCTCTCTTCTTTGAGCGTGAAGATCGCCCGTAGTTCCGGATCGAGTTGATCGAGTGCCTGGCGTACCATTGCGACTCGTTCGTCTTGCTCAATGTGGTCGGTTTGGTCAGCGGTCGGCTCGACCACCAGTTCTTCGGTCCGCCGATGTTTCTCGCGGCGCAGATGTTGCAATGCCTCGTTGGTGGCCAGTCGATACAGCCACGTTTCAAACTTCGACTCGCCACTGAATTGATCGAGCTTCGTAAACGCTCGGACGAAAGTTTGCTGCGTTAAGTCATCGGCGTCCTGCTGACCGACCATCCGAACCATCAAGCGAAACACACGATCCGACGTCGCCTGGTAGATCGAGCGCAACGCAGAACGATCTCCAGATATCGCAGCGGCGATTGTCTCGGAGGCGATCGTTTCGGTCGATTTGCGTTCATCGGGCTGGCCCATTGAAGAAGTTATACCAATACCCACCGGGGGTACCAATGCGGCTGGTCGCCGGGCAGGATTGCATTGACTTGAGAGCGGCTCTTGTTGTCTATCATGATTTCGTCGTCTTTTGTCTATTACGAAAAGCGGCTCCCGACCCAACGAGGGCTAGTCGTATGATGGGTCGGGAGCCTTGCCGTCTACGGTGAGACACCGCACACGACTGGAGCAAATTGTTTAATGCTCAATTGGTCAATTATCAGTTGTGGATTTCACGTTCTTAGTGGTCATGATCGTGATCATGCGAAATCTTGCCTGTGTAGGATTTGCCTTCGATTTGCACGATGACCGCACCTTCGGCCTCGGCTTCGAGCCACTGGTCCATTTCGGCATTGGTCGAAGCGAATCGTGACGACTTGCCAGCTGCGTCTTCGCCTTGCGGGTCGGCGGGAAGCTCGAACGACTTCACTTTGCCATCATGCTTTAGGCTGACCGTTAGCTTTTCGGCTTCGATCGCGACCGGCTGCGTTGCCGAACCATCAAGGACATACATGGCGACCGCTCCGGTGCCGTGCATCATTTCGATGTGGAACGCTTCTTTGCCTAGTTCGACCAACTCGCCGCCGTGGGGTCCGTGCTCGGGATGCCCATCCATCTCAATCATCGGTGGCATTTCGTCTATCTCGACAGGGCCAGATGCTTCCGGAGCTTCGGAGACCTGCACGTCCTTCTTTGAACATCCGAGAAGAGTGAAGCAAGCGAGGGTCAGAGCGAATAGATGAATTTTCATTTTGGATACCGATGAGAGGATGGGGATGAGCGGATGAAAGTCAGGGAATGGAATGGGGGATAGAACGAAGTTCCCTATCCCCCATTCCCAATTCCGCGATTCTTAGTGAGCGTGTTTGGTCTCGAAGCCGAGCTTCTTTAACCATGCTTCCCACTGGTGAGCTTCTTCGTGGCTTTTCAACGCCATCTGCTGCCACTTTGGACAGCGGTAGTTGACGTCCATGTGTCCGCCGTGCGAGCCGACTTTGACTTCGCAGCGAAGTTTCTTCAGTGTGCCGACCAACTTGTCCGCCTTCTCGCCTTCGCTGTGTGTGGTCTTCCACTTCTCCAAGCGATACGACACCAGTTCTTTGGCAGCCGTGTTCGGCTCAGCGGCCTTCGCCAACATGCCACCCAACGAAATCGATGCGACCAAAGCCGCGACTGCAAACATCCGTAAATTCAACATTTCAAATCCTCCGTGGAAACCTTCTCAAACAGAAAACATCACTCCGGCAACGCACCGGAACAAACAACTAGCTTGTGACCAATTCAGGTTCAGGACTGAGGTGTTCACTCCCCATGCCCGATTTCTCATCTCCTATGTCTCCCGCGTGATCGCGAACAATCTGCTGGCCCGCGCCGACACCGATCGTCCAAAACAACGCCGGTCGAACGAAGAACTCCGCCAACGTGCTGGTCAACAATCCGCCAACGATCACGGTGGCGATGGGATACAAAATCTCTTTGCCGGGTTCGCCCGCGGCGAGTGCGAGCGGAAGCAAACCGATGCCGGACGTCAGTGCCGTCATCAGCACTGGAGCCATCCGTTCTTGGCCCGCGCGACGCACCATCTCACCCGTCCACGATTCGCCTTCGTGTTCGACCAAGTGGATGTAGTGGTTCAGCAGCAGGATGCCGTTGCGACTGGCAATGCCGCACAACGAGATGAAACCGACCATCGCTGCGACCGTTAGGTTTTGATCCGTGATGACGAGTGCCGCGACCGCTCCGATGAACGCCGTCGGCAACGCAACCAACACCTGCATCGAGAAGTTGACGTTGCCAAACAACGTGTAAAGCACCAAGAACATGCCTAGCAACGCGACGCCCGAAAGAATCATCAATCGACGCGTTGCCGATTGCTGGCTTTCAAATTGGCCGCCGTATTCGATGAAGTAACCCGGCTCCAATTCCAAATCAGCCAGTCGCGTTTTGATGTCGCTGACAACGTCCACGACGCCTCGCTCGGAGACGTTGGCTTGCAACACGATTCGACGCCGTACCTGTTCTCGCTTGATCATGTTCGGCCCGCCGCTTTCGTAGATGTTCGCCACCGCCTCAAGCGGCAACGTGCCTCCATCGGGAAGTGGGACGGCAAGACGCTTGAGTTTGGTGACGTCCTCGCGGTACGGTTCATCCATTCGTAGCATCAGATCAAACGTGCGTTGGCCGAGCAGAACTTGGCTAATTACTTGCCCGTTCATCGCCGTCTCGACCAACTCCATGACGTTGGCCGGTCGCAGCCCGTTCTGCGTTAGCGCTTTGCGATTCAGCTCGATGCGAAGCTGTGGAATGTTGGTCTGCTGTTCGATCATCACGTCGGCCAAGCCCGGCACGTCCGCGATGCGTCGTTTCATCTCTTCCGCCTTGGTCCGCAGCACGTCCAGATCGTCGCCGAACAGTTTGATGCCGATTTGCGCTTTGACGCCCGAGATCATGTGACTGATCAGGTGCGCCAGCGGTTGCTCGGTGCTGGACACCACGCCCGGAATGTCCTCCATCGTTTCGCGAATCTGCTGGATCGTGCCTTCGCGATCCGCGTCGTCAGCGATCTCCAAGAACAACTCGGTTACGTTGACGCCTTCGGCATGTTCGTCAAGCTCCGCTCGGCCCGTTCGACGTGCGACGGACTTGACCGATTCGATGTTCATCAACTCCTCTTGCACGCTCTGCCCGATCTGGTTGCTCGTCGCCAGCGATGTGCCCGGTGCAAGCAACGCGTTGACCTGAACGGCTCCCTCGTTAAAAGGCGGCAAGAAGTCACGTTCTAATTGCGAAACCGCGAACAACGCGAACGTCACCATGACGGCCGCGACTCCCAGCACGGGACCGGCGAATTTGGTGCTGAAGTTAATCGCCAAACCGGCAACGCCCTTCAGTCCCTCCAGCAACCGGCCTTCCTCGGCTTCGGGACCGCCGAGCAGTCGTTCGGTCACTTGAATCAGAACCCAAACCACTGGCGTCAGGACGAGCGACCACCACAGCGGATTGCCTGGCAGTTCAAACGGCAAATGGAGAATGTGAATCGCACGCGGGACGACCCAGTACATCGTTAACGCGGCGATCCCAAAAGCAAGAATCGGTACCACGATTTGCCAGACGCGCCGGCCGACCAACAGTAACGATGCCAGTACCGGCGTGACGGTTAGCGAGACGCCCAGTGACGCGATCAGCGAGACGACATATCCCATCGCCAACGGCACAAAGAGCTTGCCTTCCATACCTTCGAGAGCAAACAGCGGGATGAACACCAGAACGACAATCGCCGTCCCGTAGACCACGCTGCTGCGCACCTCGATGCTGGCGTCGTAAACCACGGCGAGTGTCGGTCGGGGGGAATCGCAGTGGCGGTTCTCTTTCAACCGGCGGAAGATGTTTTCCACGTCTACAATCGCATCGTCGACCAGTTCCCCGATGGCAACCGCTAACCCGCCGAGCGTCATGGTGTTGATCGACAGACCGAAAGCGGCGAAAACGCACGCGGTTGCGATGATCGACAGAGGAATTGCGGTGAGCGTGATGAACGTCGTGCGAAAATTCAGCAAGAAGAGGAACAGGATCACCAAGACCAGCACGCCGCCGTCTGCGAGAGCTTCGACGACGTTGTCGATGGCTCGGTCGATGAATGAACGCTGCGAATAGACGTTGGCGATTCGGATGTCATCCGGCAGGGACACCTTCAACTCTTCGAGCGCTTCGGCAATCGCTTGATCGACGGCGCGAGTGTCGCTGCCGGGTTGCTTGTTGATGGTGAGAACAACTGCGGGGCCGCCTTCGACCGTCCCATCATCAGTGCGTAGATACGCGGACGAATCGCCACGCATGACTTGCGGGCCTTCGACGACTTTGGCCACGTCGCCCAAAGTGATCGGGCGACCGTCCCGAAGTGTGATCGCAATCTCTTTCAGGTCGGCGAGGCTCGTGATTCGCCCGAGTCCTCGAACCAGCAACTCGTTCGCACCACGCTGATCCAGATAACCACCGGTCGCGTTCAGATTGGACTCACTGACAGCGGTGTGGACATCGTCCATCGTCAGTCCGAATTCACGCAGCAAGTCCGGATTCACCAGCACTTGGTACTGCATCCGGCCGCCGCCCATTGAAAAGACTTGTGACACGCCGGGAATCGTCAGCAATCTTTGACGGACGACCCAATCGGCCAGCGTGCGAACCTCCATTGGCTCGGCTTTTCCGCCTTCGCTCCACATGCCGTACATGAGAATCTGTCCCATGATTGACGAGATGGGTGCGAGTGTTGGTTTCACGCCGTCGGGCAATTGCTCAGCGGCAAGTTGCAAACGTTCATTGACGACTTGTCGGTCGTTGTAGATGTCCGTGTCCCACTCGAACTCGACATAGATCACCGACAGACCGATGCCGCTGCTGCTGCGGACTGCCTCAACGCCGCTGGCACCATTGAACGTGGTCTCCAACGGAAACGTGATCAGTGTCTCGACTTCCTCTGGTGCCATCCCCGGCGCTTCTGTGATGACCACTACACGCGGCCGGTTCAAGTTTGGAAACACGTCGATCGGCAATTGCAAGGATTGCCACGCACCAACGCCCAGCATGATCGCGGCAACCGCGAGCACGATCAGTCGATTGTTCAGCGAGAAGTGAATGATTTTATCTAGCATCTTGATCCCTCAAAGATTTGGTTTGGCAAAGCGAACAACTCAGTGGTTGTGCCCTGCGTGGGGATCAATGGCTCCGCCCGCCTGGTTCTTCATCGCCATCTGCAATTGATGAGCACCGCTAACGGCGATCGTCTGACCGGGCCAAACTTGGCCGTCGTTCTTGATCGCGACGTTGACGCTGTCCGACGCAATGACTTCCACCGGAACACGATCAAAGTGATCTCCGTTCTCGACGAACAAGAATCGCTCGGGGCCTTCTTCGGCAACCGCGTCCTTGGGAACAACAATCGCGTCGGCGACTTGCGACTGTGGAAGCCGAACGGTTAGCCGTTGGCCGGGCTTGTATCGCCAACTGACGTAGCGTTTGTCGCCACGCTGTTCGCTGCGTTCGATCTCATTGGTCAGTCCGACATAGAACGGCAGCGACCGTGATTCAGTACCGACTTCGTTTCCGATGTAGACCACGTTCAATCCCGTGATCGTTTCGACTTCGTCGCCCGCACCGGTCATCGTGGCTTGCAATTCAGCACCCGAATCGGCAGCCTTTCGCAACAGACCTGCGTCACGCTGGTAGGCTTGGCCTTCGATTAGCAAGCGGCTGTAATTCGACAGCTGCGCGATCTGCTGACCGGCGCTAACAGATTCGCCGCGTCGAACACTCAGTTCTGTGACCAAGAACTCAGCGTCAATGTGATTGTGCGAAGGCAGCGACATCGGCGGTGGTTGTATTGCCGCTAATCTTGCACTCGGGTTGCCCGAGACTCGGTTGTTCGCTTCGCCCAGCGATTCGTGATGCAGTGAATTGTCTTCTTCGACCAAGGGGGCCGTCACGACGACTTCGCGGACCAACGTGCGAGTGCGTTCGATGCTTGCGATTTGGTCTTCACTCAAACCGTGCAGCAACATTGACTGCTTCGCCGCACGGATTTTCGCCTGCAATTTGTCGCGTTCGTACTCGCGGGTTATTCGCGTTTTCCCAGCGATCGCGCCCGAACGGGACGCCGAAGTCAGCCGCTGAATCTCCCGCTCCTCGACATCCAGTTGCCCGAGCTGCGAGAGGAAGTCTTCTTGCGTATTGACGAGGTCTTGGTGCGTCAGCCGAAGCGTGAACAACGGCTCGCCGCTCTTAATCATCTCGCCACGAGAGATATTGATCTTGTTAATGACGCCCGTCAGTGGCGACGTGATCGACACATGCGTTTCACCGGGCCAGCGCGTCACCATGCCGGGGACCTCGATGTAGCTCGTGTACGGTCCAACGGTGACGGCCTCAGTCTTCAACCGCAAGTTCGCACGAGCCTGCTGGCTCAATTCGATCGACTGACCCGCTTCGTGACCATCGTGATCATGTCCGGCATGGTCGTCGTCGCCGTGGTCATCGTGTTCACCTGGACCGTGATCGTGACCCGCGTGCGGATCAGACTCAACGATTGCAGTGGCAACGAGGCCAAATTGTTGTGGATAGTCGGTAAAGGCGAACGCGCCGACGACGATCGCGATTGCCATCGCCAGGACGGTCAAAACGGGGCCGCGCAGGCGCACCAGCCAAGCTCTTAGCGTGGACATGCAAACACATTGATGATTTGAGATTGAAGAATGTAGATTTCAAAAGAGGACTGAAGGATTCAACAATCTGGCGACGCGCAAACGCCTTTCCAAATCGTCAATCTTCAATCAACAATCTTCAATTCAAATGATCCACGTGCAGAGAGAAGCACAATGGGAGAGAGAGTCCGTCGCAACCTGCGGCGACCGCTGATTCAAATGACGGGCCGATAGCGAACTAATGAAGCTCAGCATCGGATCGTGCTCATAAGTCACGAACGCGACCAACGGAGCATCAATGATGAACACGACATCACTTGAAGGCACAAAACTGCATTCGACGACGCCATGGCACCCCGGATGGTTTCCATCACAGGGTTGCGACTCGCAGGCACAACACGGAGCCGCTAACTCGATCGCATTGTGGATCGAATCCACCGTCTCTTCTTCACCCGAGCAATCATGCTCGTGATCGTGGCCACACGCGTGATCGTCGTGGACACTTGGTGAATCAGCCGCTGAACAGGTGTGCTGGCATCCGTCATGGTCGTGGTGCCCACACGCGTCAGCATGATGCAGCGAACACCCGAAAATCAGGTGCAGCAGTAATGCGGCGACGGTAGTGAGACGACAAACGACAGACACAAAAACATCCTTCGGGTACGGTACAACGGTATTATCGGTCGATACGGTGGAAACGACCATACCAGTCCAATAGTAATGTCAAACTTTCGTCAGATTACGCATCTTCTGGTGGCGGTATCGCGGGAAATCACAGGCTCAGAGTCACCAACAGGCCTTCGATTTCCGCAGCAGCCTGCTTGGCTTGTCCGGCGGCATCCAGGACGTTCAATTGAGTCGTGAAGAGTGTTCGCTGTGCTGTTAACAGTTGTAGGAAATCGGTTTCGCCCGCATCAAATGCCTCCAACGAGAGCTTGTAGGTTTCCTCCGAGGTCGGCACGACCGATTCCTGCAAGCGGGTGTAGCGTTCCAACGCGACTTGGTAGCGGCCGACGGCTTCGGCGAGCCGGGCTTCTAGGCTGAGTTGCGTGCTCTGGATCGCTGCCGACGCTGCGGCGATGTCGGCTCGGGCACTGCGTATGTTGCCCTGATTGCGGTTGCGAATGGGAAGCGGAACGCTGACGCCAATGACCGCGAACGTATCATCCGTAGCGGCATCGACACCAACACCGACGGTTCCCGTCACGTTCGGCGTCACTTGGGCACAGGCAAGTTGCAACGACCATTTAGCTCGCTCAAGCTCCGATCCGGCCCGCGATAGTTCGGGACTGTTGGTCGAGATTTCGGCGAGCAATGCTTCCCACGGCGCGCCGGTCAGATCGTCACCCACGTTGCCGCTAAGCGGTCCGGGCGGCAGTGTTTGCATCCCGGCAGCAGCGGCAAGCGTCCGCAGGTTGGCTTGCAACTGCGTTCGAGCGTTCTCCGCCGTAATCCGCGCTTGCTCAGCTTCAACGCGAGCCTGCAACAAAGCAATTTTGGAAACCTCTTCGGCTTCCAACAGGGCATTCACTGATTCGATCGACTTCTCAGCCAACTCGACAATCTGGTCAGCAATGTTGGCCCTTCGCTGCGATACGATGGCTGTCGCAAACGCAGCACGAACGCGAGTCAAAACGCGAAGCTCCGCAATTCGCAGCGCAGCTTGCTGTTTTTGGATCTCGCGGGCCTGCACCTGTTGAGCAATCCCCAGCTTGTTGGCGGTAACGAACTGCTGAGACATCTGCACCGAATGCAGACCGGTGGCATCTTCGTTGCCGATCTCATCCGACTGATATTGCAGCACCGGATTGAACGGCAAGCCCGCTTGAACGTATTGCCCGCGAGTTGATTCGACACGAGCACGAGCTTCCGCGATGGCCGGATGCGAACCCAATGCCATCGACTCAATTGACTGAAGCGTCAGTCCGGCGGGTTGCTCAAAACCGTAGGAATACTGGTCCTGAATGAACGGAGCGGTTTCAACCGTCTCGTTCGCCGCGTCCAAAGCCATCGCGTCGCGTAGAGACGCGGGATCGTTGGCAGAGGCACCACCATCCGAATCCAAATCATCAAGCTCGACGTCGAGTTCGTCCAATTCATCAAGATCTCTGACCTGCAAGTCGTCATCGTCCGTGAACGCAACCGTCCGCACGGTGATAGGCGGTTCAACAACCCGCGTTTGGTTCGTCGCCGAGACGTGTTCGCTCGAAGTCGATTGAGCGACATGCTGCCCAACCGACTGGCAACCACTCGTGAAACCCAAAGCCGCCAAAAGCAACAAGCGTCTTGCTCGCCGCCGGCGCGTACTGGTCCTATCGTTCGCGATCACCGCGTCTTCCTCCGTGAAAATACAGACCAGCCCATGCTTTCCATCGGATGGGTACGATCGGATTGTTAGTTGCGATTCCGCAAGTGCGAACATTCGGAAGAATCCGCGATCGGGTTGTAACGATTTTAACGTCTCAGCAGCGGAGCAGCCTCAGACCATTGGCGATCACCAGTAGGGAAGCGCCCATATCGGCCGCGATGGCGGCCCACAGTGATGCCACTCCCGCCAAGGTCAGCACGACGAACAATGCTTTGATTGCCAGTGAAAACCAAATGTTCTGGCGAATGATGGACAACGTTCGTCGCGAGTGCTCGATCAGCCAAGGTAGTTTCGACAGGTCGTCGGACATGAGGGCGATGTCTGCTGTTTCAATCGCGGCGTCGCTTCCCGCCGCTCCCATCGCAAGTCCCAATGAAGCCCGGGCTAGGGCGGGTGCGTCATTCACGCCATCGCCTATCATCGCGACATGCTCGTAACGTGAAACGAGTTGTTCGACCGCCGCGACTTTGTCTTCAGGCAACAACTCCGCGTGGACTTCGTCGATACCGGACTCCTTGCCGATCGCTTTGGCGGTGCCTTCGTTGTCGCCGGTCAGCATCACGATTTGCTTGATGCCGACTTGGTGCAAAGTCTTGATTGCCTCTCGAGTCTCGTCACGGATGGCATCGGCCAGCGTAATGAAGCCGCAAACGTGCTGGTCATTGCCGATCACGACGACGGTTCGCCCGGCCTCCTGCATCGCTTCGAGTTGCTGGTGAACCTCCGGGGTTTCCTGACCGCGTTGTTCCAAATAGCGATGCGAACCGAGCCAGTAGCTTTTACCATTAATGACTCCGGTCGCCCCCTTGCCTTGAATCGTTTCGAACGATTCGGCTGGCGGCATCGTCATGCCACGTTTCTTGGTTTCATCAACGATGGCTCGTGCGAGCGGATGGTTGCTATTGAGTTCCAAGGCTCCGCCGCGCGTTAGCAATTCTTCTTCGTCGTGGTCGTTCATCGGAACGACGTCGATGACTTCGGGGGCACCCTTGGTTAGCGTCCCGGTCTTATCCATCGCGATCGCGACCAGCTTACCAGGTAGCTCGATGAACACGCCGCCTTTAACCAACACGCCATTGCGTGCAGCGGCGGCCAGCGATGCGACGACCGACACCGGTGTAGAAATGACCAATGCACATGGGCAGGCGATGACCAGCAACACCAGCGACCGATAGATCCAAACCGACCATGGTTGTCCGAGCAGCAAAGTCGGAATTAAAAGCATCAACAACGCGACCGCCATCACCACCGGTGTGTAGACCGCGGCAAACTTCTCTACCCACTTTTCTGACGGAGCACGCTTCGATCCGGCGTCGCCGACCATCTGAATAATGCGGGCCAACGTCGTGTCTTCAGCGGCTTTGGTGCTTCGCATTTCCAGCAAGCCGTCGCCGTTAATCGTTCCAGCGAACACCTCACTACCGACCTGCTTTTCGACTGGCACGCTTTCGCCGGTGATCGGTGCCTGATTGACGTCGCTAATGCCCACGGTGACTTCCCCATCGAGCGGTATTTTCTCGCCCGGTCGAATGATCAGGGTCGAACCAACCGGCACCTCGGCAGGAACAACGTCGCGGACTTCTCCAGATTCGTGTCGCAGGTGAGCGACCGGCGGCGTCAGGTCCATGAGCGAAGCGATCGCCCGTCTAGCCCGACCGATGCTCCATGATTCCAGCAACAACGACAGCGAAAACAGGAATGCGACCGCCGCTCCCTCAAACCATTCGCCGATCGCGATCGCCCCGATCACCGCGACCGACATCAGCAAATTCATGTCAGGCCGCAAGGTGACCAGTGCTCGCCAAGCTTTCGGTAGCACCAAATACAGCCCGGCCAAAATTCCGATCAGGTAGCAAACGATCGCGGGCGTTGCGACGGCCCCGTCGAATCCGCCTGAGAGCAAATGAATCACCAGCCCGATCCCGCCGAACACACCGCTAATCGCGGTCATGATCGCCCGCTGATGCTTGACCCAGAACGATTGGTCGTCGGAGGACTGTTGTGCGTTCTCCCACGTTTCAGCTTTCAACCCGGTTCGCTCGATCGCCGCCAACACGTCACCGGAAGTAACGTCAACGCCATCGAGGTCGACGGTTAGTCGACCACTTAGCAAGTCGAAACCCAAACGCTCATCGCCACCGAGCAGCGGCACCAGTTCGCGTTTGATCAACGATACTTCTTCGGCACAATCCATGCCGTGAATTTTAAGTTGCATGTTGTTTGTATCACTCATCGTTGTCTTCCTCGTCGATTTGAACTTGCCATGCGTCGCGTCCAGACTCGTAGGCTTCCCAAGCCACATAGGGAACGATCAACAGTGCAGCCACCGGATCGGCCCACCACCAACCTTGCCACTGCACCAGACCGACGCCGATCAGCACGACAATGGTTTGGTACTCGCAGATCATCGTGTCAATGGCGTCGTATTTCAGAGTCGCCGAATCGGTCTTCTTGCCGTAGCGATACTTGCCCCATGCCAGCATCGGGTTGACGACCAACGACACCAGCAAGATGCCAATGCCCCACCACGACATCGACGCAGTTTCTTGGCTGATGAACTTGCTGATCGCCTCGTAACAGATGAATAAGACAGCAATCGTAAAGGCACCCGAGAGAACCCCTAACGCGATCTTCTTTCTCTTCCGCTTGTCTCGCTCGTTGATACCTTTGGCTTCGCCGTTCAATTGCCAGATCATGAACGCGGCGGAGTTCGCTTCGACGATGCTATCGACGCCCCAACTGATCAGCGCCGAACTGCCCGTCATGAATCCGGCCGTTAGCGAAATGGTCACTTCGGTGATGTTGTAGATCAGGCTGGCAATTTCGACATTGCGACCCCGGCGTATCAATTTTGCTCGTTCCTCGCTCATCGCACTTCTCTTAGCAGTTGAATGTTCGTCATGGCAAAGTGGTCAGCGGGAATGGCGGGAAGTCGATCAATCGCAATTTGCAAATCCTGTTCCGGGATCTCGTAGCTGCATCGGTTGACGAGCACGTCGGTGGCCGCTTTCATTTGCTCGATCGCGATCCATTCGCCGGGGCAGCGGTGGTTCTGGTAGTGATCGCCGCCGCCTTGAGGTATCAAGGTGAATGGATTCCCGTCCCATTCGCGAAAACGGGATGGTCTGAACGATTCTGGCTGGTTCCAAGGACGTGGATCATGGTTGGTGCCGTATAGGTCCAGCAGCACCTTCCGACCGCTCGGAAAGTGGTAACCGTGCCACTCGAATGATTCTTTCACCTTTGCTCCGGCAAACGGAAAGAATGGATAGTAACGCCGGACCTCCTGCACAAAGCAATGCAAATCATCCGGGGAGCCATCGCGAAGTTGTTCGCGAATCACAGGATGCTCGTTCAAGGCGTGCGCACACTGAACGATGTAAGCCGACACGGCGACCGTTGGACGCAAAATGTTGTTTAGCTCGACCGCAGCGATTTGAGCGTCGAGCAAGTTTCCATCGAGATCGCGATGGTTGGCGACGATGAATGCGGCGGTGTCTTCGAGGGGTTGATAGGTTCCAGCACGAATTTGTTCGATGATTCCACGCAGCCAAGCCTCGTTGCGTTTGCGTGCGATCCTTGCCCACCAATGGTTTGGACCAATACTGCCTGCATAGTCAAAAAGCGCCGCCAGCTCGCTGGTCCTGCGATCCACATCGGCGGGATCGAGCGGCACGCCTGCCCACTGACAAACCGCTTCGGTGAGAACTTCCTGAGCCTGTCGGTAAAGCACGACCTGATCCATGCGTGACCATTGCAGAATTCGACGGTTCCAAATGTCACGAGCAAGCCTCGTCAGTCCGCCAATTTTGTCTTCGGTCAGCAACGACATGAACATCATCTTGCGATGACGATGGGCCTTGCCGTCCATGCCCTGTACCCCGCCGCGTCCGAACAAAGTCTTGGCGATTCGCGGCGGAGCGACACCGACGCGGGTGAAACGCGAGGTGTCGTAAAACGCCTTGGCGGCTTCCTCGCCTCGTATGCAAATGACCTTTTGCAGCAACAGCCGAGTTTCAAATGCGTCGGTGTTGAACTTCTCGCATCGTGACGAAACAAAACGGTACGGATTGCGTGCGAGCGCAAGTGTGCTATCGAGTCTTGTTTCTACAGGCAGCTTGCTCATCGTTGTTTCTCCACGGCTACATGATTTGATAGCGCGTCGAGTAGTTGCTCGTGGGTTTCGCTTCCCACAAGTCTTTGCACCTCGATGCCATCGACGAAAATCAATAGCATCGGATACTTGTCAATGTCATACTTTTGTTGAATGAACGGGTTCTCTTCAATGTTCAATTCGGCCACTTTCACATCTCCGGACAACTCCGATGCAAGTCGCTGTATCGTCGGCTTCATCGCGATGCAGGGCTGGCACCACGGTGCCCACATATCGACCAACACCGGGAGTTCGCTTTCAAGGACTTCAGCTTGAAACGAATCATCCGTCAACTGAATCGGTCCCGCGCTGGTCGGTGACGGAACTACATTCGTTGGCGATGAGTCGCGATCGCATCCGACGGTTAGCAAAACGAGAGCGATCAACGCGGCGGCGATGTGGTGAGTTTGGTGAAATGGCATAGGTGGTTGTTGGCTTCCGACATTCGTTGGCCGACTGCCGCCGATGCGGAAGAAGTCTCCACATCGGCGGCGTATCAATTGAGAGTCGGTGTGAGACTATTGCTTCGGTTTGGACGTGAACGTTCCGCTCGGCCCGACGAGCTTCACTGGTTCCTTACCGGCCTTCTCGATCGCTTTCCAAAGTTTCAACGGCGACGGGGTCGCGTTGCTTTTGGGAACGACGGTCGCGGTCTTGGATTTGACGTCCGTCTTGACGCTTTCGACGCCGGGAACTTCGTTCAACTTGGCCGCCACCTTCTTGGCGCAGTTCTCGCAGGTGAGAACCTTCAAGGTGATGGTGGTTTTGGTCGTCGAAGCACCAGCGGCATTGGCCACTCGGCTTTGGGCGGTCATGCAAACGGCAAAGGCGAACGTCAGGGCAAGGCAGAGGGAGGTGCGGTACATTTTCAGATTCCTTCCAGGTAACAGATTGTGGTTTTCAAAATGGTCAGTCCTTTCGGATGGGGGCTGAGTGTCACATGGCGATCTCCTTTTGAGTTGGGAGTTGGGACGAAAGAGTGACTGGGAGCGAGCGTTTTCAACGGGCTGGTCGAAGCCACCACACCCCCAGCCACTTGGCTCGAGCAAATTACTCGGTCGGTTCGGGCGGTTGGTGACCGGTCTTCGCTTCGTAACGTGCGACAAACTTTTCGGCGCGTTTGGGGCTGCAAATGAAACACTGCGACTCGGGACGCTCGTGCTCGTCGCACCAATCGCCCGCTTCCTTGAACTCGGACACCAGCGTTTTGTCGCATCGGGGACATTCCTCCTCGGGCACGCCGTGTTCGACGCACCACCAACCACCGTGGCTGTGGTCCACGTTTGTGGCCGCGACGGGTTCCGCCACGCCCGGTTCGGTAGCAACGTCGTCGCTATTGCATCCTGCCAGTCCGATCGCCGCTGTTACCAGCAAACCAAACATCAGGCCGCGTCCATTCATCATCCAATTCATCTTGTTCTCCTTCGGCTCAGGGCCGAATTTCTAGGGGGTGACCGTCGTCGGTTCGGACCAACGTTGTGACTCTCGCTCTTGCGAAGCATCAAACTCCAGTCCGGCCTCCGGGTCGGTCGGTTCTTCCGGCTCAAGACAATGACCGTCATCGTCTCCTCCATCGTCATCGTGGCTCTCGGTGGGCATGTTGAAGACCACGTAAAGCACACGAAGTACAAGCAGGCTCATGATCATGGCGCTGCAAACGCCACCGATCACGACCGTCGCCAGCGGTCGTTGCACTTCCGCTCCCATGCCCGTGCTGAAGGCCATCGGCACAAAGCCGAGGCTGGCCACCAACGTGGTCATCAGGATCGGACGCAATCTTGTCATTGCCGCTTCCTCGACGGCTTCATCCAGCGAACGCCCACGCCGTCGCAGTTGTCGGATCGTTGAAACCAGCAGCATGTCATCGAGCACCGCAACGCCGGACAAGGCGATGAAGCCAACAGCGGCCGAAATCGAAAACGGCATGTCGCGAATCCACAACGCCAGCACGCCGCCGATCCATGCGAAGGGAACGCCCGTGAACACACGAAACGAGTCGATCCAGTTGCGGTACGTTGTGTAGAGCAATGCCAAGATCAACAGCAGCGCGATCGGCACGACGATCATCAACCGCGTCTGTGCTCGCTCGAGGTTTTCAAACTGCCCACCCCACTCGATGCGATAGCGACCGGCGGGCAATTGAACCTTGGCATCGACGACTTGCTGTGCCTCGGCGACGAAACTGCCAAGGTCGCGGCCACGCACATTCGCCTCGATCGTGATGCGACGTTGATACCAGTCGCGTTTGATCGTGTTGAAACCTTCCACACGCTCGATCGAGGCCAGACGCGAAAGCGGAATGCGTTGGCCCGACGGCGTCGCGACCAAAATTTCACCGATGGCTTCCGGGTCAGACCTTGCTTCTTCTGGCAATCGAATCACCAACGGAAATCGCAGTTGCCCTTCGTAGACTTCGCCGACATGATTGCTTCCCAAGGAGCGGACGATGTTCATCACCGTGCTGGCGGGGATACCGTAGCGAGCGATCTGATCCTGTTTGACTTGAATTTGCAAAACCGGCTGACCTGATATCTGCTCGATCTTCACGTCCGAAGCCCCGGCAATCGAATTCAATGCCCGTTCAATCTCGATTGCTTTCTCGTTCATCAGATCGAGATCATCGCCGTACAGGATTGCCGCGACGTCCGAGCGAACGCCCGAGATCATCTCGTTCATTCGCATCTCAATCGGTTGCGACAACGCCAAACGCGGCCCCGGCAAATCGCGAAGCTCCCGTTGCACCAGAGTCGTCAGTTCCTCTTGCGTTTCCGCCCGCGTCCATTGCTCGCGGGGATGCAGCGTGATGAACAGGTCGGTAAGTTCAGTCCCCATCGGATCGGTGGCGACTTCGGCGGTCCCGATGCGGCTCCAAACTTGGTTGACTTCGTCAGGGAACTTTTCCAGTAGCACCTGCTCCATCCGCGTGTTGTAACGCATGGATTCTTCAAGCGGCGTGCCCGCCAAACGCACAACATTGAGCGTAATGGCTCCTTCGGAAAGTCGAGGCACGAACTCGCTGCCGAGGTTAGGTGCGACGAGGGTGAAAACGCTGACCAACAACAGCACGGCCGAACCAATCACGAACGCCTTGTGATGCATGGTGAACCGCAGCACCGGGGCGTACAGCCATTTCAGAACGCGGATCAACCAAGGTTCCGTTTCCTTGATGTTTTTGGGCAAAAAGATGCTCGCCAAAACGGGCATCAACGTCAGCGAAAGAATCATCGAACCGGCGAGTGCCATGATGACGGTCAACGCCATCGGCCTAAACAGTTTTCCTTCGATGCCTTCCAGGGTCAGGATCGGCAAATAGACGATCATGATGATCAGTTCGCCAAACATCGTCGGCTTGCGAACTTCAATGGCTGCATCGCGAATAATCTCCAAGCGGCTCTTACCGTCCCGGTTGTGTGCTAAATGCCGCACGCAGTTCTCGATCATCACGACACTGCTATCGACAACCAATCCAAAGTCGATCGCACCGAGACTGAGCAAACTCGCGGCGATGCCAAACTTCAACATTCCCGAGAACGCGAACAGCATCGACAACGGAATCGCCAAAGCCACGATCAACCCGGCTCGCAAATTGCCAAGAAAAATGAACAGGATGGCGATGACCAGCAGGCCGCCCTCAAACAAGTTTTTCTGCACGGTATGGATGACGTGGTCGATCAGTTCCGTCCGATCGTAGACCGTTTGAATCGTTACACCGGCAGGCAGGGTTTCCTTAATCTGTTCGAGCTTTTCCTTCAGTGCCCATGTGACCTCGTCACTGTTCTCGCCCATCAGCATGAAACCGAGACCCAGCACGGCTTCGCCTCGACCGTTGGCCGTGACCGCACCACGACGAATCTCGTGACCGATCTGTACCTCGGCCACGTCGCGAACACGAACCGGCACACCGTCTTTGGCCGTGACGATGACTTCTTCGATTTGTGCAATGTTCACCGTCCGACCAACACCGTGGACCAACAGCATCTCACTGCCATCGGTCACCGTACCGCCGCCGACGTTTTCGTTGTTCTCCTGAATTGCCTCGCTGACTTGCTCGAACGTCAGTCCGTATTTGAGCAGTAGGTCCGGGTCGATCCGCACCTGATACTGTTTTTCATATCCGCCCCAACTGTTGACTTCCGCCACGCCACGCACCGAACGAAGCTGAGGCTTGATGACCCAGTCATGAATCGTGCGGAGTTCGGTCAATTGCTTGACGCGTTGCTCTCGCGACACCTGCGAAAGATCAACACCGTCATTGACCACGACGTAGTGAAAGACCTCACCCAGCCCAGTCGATACAGGCCCCATTTGGGGCCGCCCAATTCCGTCGGGTAATTCGACTGTGGAAAGCCTTTCGTTGATCAATTGCCGAGCGAAGTAGATGTCGATGTCATCGTCAAAGATGACCACGACTTGCGACAACCCGAACTTGGAAATCGAGCGCAGTTCGTGCAGTCCCGGCAAACCGCTAATGGCTTGCTCGACGGGAAAGGTGATTTGGCGTTCAATCTCTTCGGAGGCCAGTGACGGCGCAACCGTGTTGATTTGAATCTGTACCGGAGTCGTATCGGGAAATGCGTCAATGTCGAGTTGTTGCAGCGAGAAACCGCCGACAACCGCAAACAACAACGCCGTCACAATCACCATTCCGCGGTGCTTGAGCGAAAAATCAATGAGCCAATTAAGCATCCGTGCTCTCCCTATTCAGCGACGCAGTCGCAGCCTGCACCAAGATTGTTTTTCAGTAACTGCGCCTTCAGCACGTCGCTACCAGCGGTCGCGATGACCTCGCCGGGCAAGACACCGGAGATGATTTCCGTGATGTCGCCGTTTTGGGCACCCAATCGAACCGAGCGGACGTGGAACAGCTTGTAGCTGTCGGGGCCGGAGAAATAATCCTTGTCGCGAACAAAGACGACTTGGCAACAGCCTTCCCAATGTGACGCTCCGGTCGGAATGACAATCGCATCGGCTTCCTCACGCAGGACGATCTCTCCCATGCCGAATGTCTCGTTTCGAAGCCGCCCGCCGTCATTGGCCAGAACCGCCCGCACTTCCAACATGCGAGTGTCTTGATCGGCCGATGTGTCGATCCAGTCCAGCACGCCTTCGACGACCTGACGACTGCCATCGGGTGCGAACCGGATGCGTTGCCCGATCGCCAATTGGTCCATGTTTTCCAGCGGCACGCTCAGTTGCAGCCACATCTGGCGAGTGTTACCGATTTGAAATAGCATCCGCGACGGATTGACCACCTCGCCCGGCGTCACGGTTCGCTCGATGACGATCCCATCCATCGGCGACGCAAGCGGTAGCAGATTGGCAGTGTCGCTTTGTGCGTCGAGTTGCGAGCGGATTGACGAAGGAATACCGATGAAACGCAATTCATCGAGCACCTGTTGTTCGTCCATTCCCCGAAGCCGTTTGACGTCAACCGGCAACCCCAGATTCCGCAACGATTGCTCCGCACTCAAGACATCCGCACGTGCTTTAGCCAGCGCCGCCTCTGCATCCAGAACTCTCGCCCCCGCAATCGCGCTTCGTGCCTTGGTCAAACGCGATACGTTCTGTTGTTGCAACTTCTCTTCGGCGAGCGAACGCAGCAGCGAGGTTTTTAATTCCCCGACTTCGACCGCGTCGACGACCACCAACACTTCGCCCTTGGAGACTTTGTCCCCCACATTCTTGAAAACTCTCCAAACGCTGCCCGGCACGCGAGACGCCAGTTTGGCTTGCCGCGTCGGGTCGTAGACAATTTCACCATTGCCAGAAATCGACTCCACAATCGGATGCCGCTCAACCAGTTCGACATCAACGCCCGCCTGCATCACAGCTTCAATCGACGCGAACTGAATCCGCGTTTGGTAGAGGTTGCAACCACTGTTGTTTTCCTTGCGCGGGGCAATCGCCAACGCACGGGCCGCACGCTGCAAGTCCGCCGCAAGCTCGCCCCGCGATGGCGGCTGCTTGAGTTGCGCGACATCGGGATGATCCAGCACGCAGTTGTGAACGCCATGATCCGAACACCAACCGTAGTCCGGTCCTTTGGGCATCAACGTCGGATCGCACTCGACGCAAATGGACTCCGGCACCGCGTGTTCCTCACACCAATCATCGACAACCGGTTCGACTTCGCCGGTTAACGCGGCGAATTTGGGAATCCGCCAATCGTTGTGATGCCCATACCAAAACACGGCAGCGAAACCGGCCAGAACCAGCGTCGGTCCGATACTACCGAGCACGAACGAGATACCGCGGCGAACGGGACCGCGAGGTTTTGATTTCCCGTCCTGAGTAATTTCAGTTTTGGCGTCTGGAACCTTGTGTCCGTTGACGGACGGCTTCACGGGTTCTTGCCGAGGACTTTTTCTCGGCGCATGGGGAATCGGATGACTCATTGGAAAACCTTGCTGGCTAGAGACGGTGCAAGCAGCGCACGCAACAACCGCGAGCGCATACAACGACTAAAATCGCAGCCAACCAGAAGGGAGAACCCAAGCGCGAAAATCCGTAGCCGGAATTACAAACCGAGTTCGCCGGTCAGCAGACGAAGTGACCTAGTCGCGGCTCAGAGCAGCCAAGAAGAGTGCGCAACGCGCACCGAGCGACCCGTCAAGAGATTGAATGGACGTGGTTGATGCTCGAATCGAGAAACCAAGACCTCAGAGAGATCAAGCGACTCCAATTTCAGCGGAGCGAGATCCAAGGCGAGCTGAAAATCAGCAATCGTTCGGTGGTTCAGCTCAGGCGTGACCTGGCACTCACATCCCGTTTCGCAAGGGCAAGGCGATTCCACCGGTGGAACGCTATCGTCATCACAAGGCGCGTTCTGTTCACCAGAACAACCACAAGAATGATGCACAACTGCCACATCGCTCACAAAACGATCATCAGACCCACCCAGGCAAAACACCGGGCACGCGACAACTCGCAATGCGATAAACGATAGTAAAAGCAGCCGAAACATCGTGTCAGTTGGTTCTTCTTAATAGGTAGGCCATTAAAAAGATTGTAGGCTACAACTAGCCTTGCGACCAGTCCAGTTTATCGGCAAATGCTTGCCGCGTTGTTCTGTCATTCTTGCATGGCCAGCCGCAAATCAAGCAATTCGCATACCAACACGCCCACTTGGGAGTCTGATTAACCCAGCTTCACTGCCCATCTTCCCTCAAGCGTCCTTCGCAAAGCGTTCGTCTCGGATACCCAGCCGCAACTTCCACTCCATCGCACTGCAATACAAAACCGGCACGATAAACATCGTGATGATTGCGATGACCATGCCGCCGAAACTGGGGATCGCCATCGGCACCATAATGTCGCTGCCACGGCCGGTCGATGTCAGGATTGGAATCAATGCCAGGATTGTCGTCGCCGTGGTCATTAAACACGGTCGAACGCGTCTCATGCCGGCAGCCACAGTGGCTTCGCGAGCGTGCTGGGCGTTCTCGATGCGATCCTTGCGGAAGCTTTCGTCAAGGTACGATGCGATCACGACGCCATCGTCGCTGGCGATGCCGAACAGGGCCAAGAAGCCGACCCAAACGGCAACACTTAGGTTGATCGTTTTGACTTGGAACAGCTCACGCATGTTGGTGCCGAGTAAGCTGAAATCGAGGAACCATTCGGTCCCGTACAACCACAACATGATGAAACCGCCGGCCCACGCGATCAGGATGCCACTGAAGACTAGCGATGTTGTGATGGCTGATTTGAATTGCAGGTACAGAATCAAGAAGATGATCCCGAGTGCGAGTGGCAACACGATTGCCAGCGTTTTTTGCGATCGGATTTGGTTTTCGTAGGTGCCCGCGAACGTGTAGGTGACTCCGGCGGGCAGCGTGAACTCGCCCGAGTCAATCTTCGATTGCAAAAATGCCTGAGCATCCTCGACGACGTCGACTTCTGCTTCGCCGGCCTTCTTGTCGAACAGCACGTAGCCCAGCAAGAACGTGTCTTCGCTCTTGATGACCTGCGGGCCGCGCGTGTAACGAATGTCGGCGAGTTGTCCGAGCGGAATCTGCGATCCCATCGGCGTTGGGACCAGAATCCGTTCGAGCGATTCGAGATCGTCCCGCAGTTCGCGGGCGTAACGCACTCGCACCGGGAAACGCTCACGACCTTCGCCGGTCGTTGTGATCTGCCGGCCGCCAATCGCAACTTCTATCACGTCCTGCACGCTGCGAATGTGC
>JBICHZ010000204.1:0-38347 GCA_043101355.1 Rhodopirellula sp. JB044 | reverse complement strand
CAGGTAGCCGAGCGAACTGTCAAAATCGCAATCCAGCCTCCATCCACTATCGCGAATGGGTGCGAAAGCTTTCAAATGAGTGGAGAATCAACCCCGACCGGATCCGGTTAGTCGCTCCGCTATCCTGCAAAAGCTGGCAGGAACCACCTCAATTTGCCACTGTCCGGAAAGCCGGTCCGATCAAAATCCCGCCGGCGTCATTACGGAGGCATCCTGGATTTGGTCTTCGGTAGGATGCTTGATCACCTCAAGAATGTCTCGTTCGCTTTCGAATCGAACAAAACCGCGTTGAGCAAACGCGTTTAGCCATGACTCCATGGGCCAGCAATCCCAACGCCGTCGAAACTGGATTGCGTTGCGGATGATCGCATCGAAATGATTTAGTGGTGGTTTGCATACCGCGTGGTGTTGATGGTAGGCCATCGCACCGACGAATCCGAAAGGGACGTTAGTCTGGCGGGCGGCAAAGGCAAAGTCGGTGTCTTCACCGCCGTAACCCGCGAAGTCTTCACTGAAACCGCCAATCGTTTGGAAACTGTTTCGCGTGATGGCAAAACAAAGCGACCAGAACTTCTCGTACTCGGTCGACGGTTGACGTTCACCGTCGTCCAAGGTCGGTTGCAGTGGGTGAGCGATCGCTTTCTCTCGCAATTCTTGCATGGACCAATCGGAGGTGGTGGCGCCCGCGGGAAGGTAGCGAGGACTGCCCATCCACAACCGATCGGATTCGCCAATAGCATCTTCGAATGCGGTCAGCATGTTTGGCGATGGGATGCAATCAACGTCTAAGAAGATCATCGCTTCGGCGTTGCTGAGCTGTGCGGCGCGATTGCGAGCTTCCGCAAGAGGCAGCGACTCGTTCGTCGTATCAACTCGCTCGGTAATCACGTCGATCTTCCCGCCTGTATCGGGAACCGTGACGTCCTCGTCCATGCCAACGATGATCCAGCGATTCGGTTTGCGAACGGATTGAATCCATCCCTTGGCTTGATTTTTCAGATGAAGTTCACGTCCCCGAACGATTGTCAGCGCGTCGATGATCATATTGAGATAACTTCCGAATGATGGCGTTTGCGATGGGACCAGTGGGCAACCTCTTCGATGTGGTCTGCCGCCTGTTTCGCTCCATCGTTGCGAAATACGTTGTCCCATTTCGAGGTGTTCAGGCCCAATGCGTTTTGTACGAGCGAAGGCCAAGTGTGAGAAGTTGGCCACTGCTCTAAACCAATGGCTAGGTCTTCACGTTGTAGAATCTGCACCTTTCGAATTTGTTCCGCGAAGGGGCGTGGTTCAGCAATTGCGATGAACCTGCAGCGTGAATGTCCGAGTTCCATGACGCTGTTGTGGCCCGCAGCGGCCACCACCACGTCGGCACTTAGACAGTAATCCGAGACGTTATTGACCCAGCCGAGATATTGCAGATTTGTCGGGTGATTGCTTTCGTCGGCTTCTTTGCCAACCACCAGGATCTGATGAGTCGGTAGTGCCAAGGCCGCGTCACGAAGCCGAGTGTGAACGTCGTTGCCTCCGCCACGTCCAAACAGGAAAACAATCGTGTTGCTTGCTTCTCTACTGGTCGAAAGCGGCTTGACTGTCGTATCCGCGGATGTGGCATTCGCGTCGCGGCAAAACCCGTCGAGGTAGACTGTTTTCTGTTTAACCCATGCGGGAGTGATCGAATCTTCCATCATCTCGGGAAACGGCGCTAGCAATGAATGCGCGGCGGCGTAAGCATTGATATGTGCCGGATCACTGCGGTCACCATGCTGTCTCATTACGATCTGAGGTACTGAGGCTAAACGCGTCAGCATCGATATTTCGGCGGAGACATCGACAACCATCAGATCCGGTTTGGCCGTCGCCATCCAATGGGTGTACGCGGCAACACGTTTGGTAACGTTTTCGGACCACAAGGGAGCAAAGTGTAATGACGGAACGTCCGCAACGTAGTCCAGTCCCTCCTCGTTGAGATCTTCGTTGTCGCATTCGATCCCGATAACTTCGGAAAGTGTCGGGCCGGACCAAGGCAGTGTATGAATCCGACTGGCGATAACCGATGAGGGGATGGTGAGGTGCTTCAAGATGGCTTCCGTTCGATGCTTGTGCCCTCTACCGTGGTAGTGGACATAAAAACCCACGCGTGGAACGCTCATGCGGCAACTCCTGTTTGAGCACGCAGGTACATGTCCTCGTAGCAATCAATCATGTGATCAAAGCTGAACCGTTGTCGAGCGATGTGTCGGCACCGGGCGGAGGATAACTTCAAACACTGTCGCGCAGCGCTTGCGAGACTCGCGATGTCGCCCGGGGCGGCGATTCGTCCGACCGAGTCGTCAACAATCTCAGGGATGGCACCTCGGTCGAAACAGGCGACCGGGGTTCCGCACGCGAGCGATTCGACCACCACGAGGCCAAAAGGCTCGTCCCAGCAAGGCGTCACAAAGGTGACTGCGGAACGGCCAATGAGTCGACACAGATCATCGTGGCGTTGATGTCCGAGGTAACGCACATTCGGCCCCAGTTTTGGAACAATTTCAGATTGAAAGTACTCGTCATCACTGATTGGGCCGACAAGGTCAATCGGAAGTCTTGCCAGCGATGCCGCCTCAATTGCCATGTGTGTTCCCTTGTCGGGAAGGATACGCCCGAACCAGATGGCGCGTTGCTCTGGGATGCTGCCGCAGCGTTTCCAAAATCGTGTGTCGACGCCGTTGTGAATGACGGATTGGTTCGGAAGAAAGGGGCTCCATGCCCTTGCATTCGCGTTCGAAATGTTCACGAATTGACCGCATTGAAAGCCGCCTCGTGCCTGCAGTTCACCGATCATTCTTTCGAGCGGAGGGGCATGCAGGGTAGTAATCATCGGTGTCGGCATGAGACCGGCAAATCGAAGCGGGATGGGGCTGAGGGAGTGATTGTGAATCAGATCAAACGACTGTTGACCGAGTTTGTTCATCAGTTGTTCGTAGGCTTCGTCTTCAACACTTTCAACCCACTCATGGTGCACACGCCCGAGACGACGAAGACTGTCAGGAATCGTGGCAGACTCCACAATCGGGGCGAGTGGAAGCGACGGGTCTGAGTCTCCCGATGCGAATAAAGTTACTTCATGTCCCTTTTCGGATAGTCGCCGAACAAAGGCATCCGTGAAACTCTCTAAACCACCTGCGTGGGGTTTGGCAATGGGGTGTTTCAAATGACCTATGATGCCGATTTTCATTATGTTAGTCCCCATCAATTGATAAGAGTTGACACTGCCTATTGAGATGCATCTGCACGCGTCACGTGACGCTGATGCCTCGGTTTCGTTTGCCGTGCGACTCGCAATGTGATTGCGAATCGCGTGGCTAACCGGATTAGCAACAGGTGTGCCAATGTCGGTGAGGCGAACGTCATTGCTCGCGACGCGTCGCAGTCTCGAGTGCTCGAAAGTGCGATACTTCCGTGAGAAGAAAACGAAAAACGGTTCAGCGATGTTTTTATCGCTGAACCGTTTTGGTTGTGTTTTTTAGTGAACGATGAGGCTTTGTTCGGTCGGTTTGGCTACACGTTCATGCGTTGGTCAAACCGTTTGTCGAACTCCGAGAATAGGGTTGCGAACTCGGGACGATCGAGGACCTCTTGGACTTTCTGTGCACCGGCCTCCACTTCTTTGGGAGCGTTAATCGGTTCGCGTGATTGATCCTGTCGGGCTACTGATTGGCGTGCCGTTTCCATGGCAGATGATTTCCAACCACTCACGTGTGACAGGGCGTCGTTCATGGCAGCCTTGACCACTCGAAAGTCCATTCCCGAGAACGACTCTTCGAACGCCACTCGCATCCGCATTGCGTAGGCGTTATCGATTTCTTCGGGGCGATCGCGAAGTTGCCGATTCAAGGTGCGTCCGAGCAGCACCATCTTCATGATTTCCAATGGCACGCCTCGAACCGACGTCACCACCGCAATGATTTTGCGAATAGGAAATAAAAGGATTTTCAGCGGTGCCTTGGCGAGTGTGCCGAGGCAACCTGCGAGACAACCGTCGCTGGTGCTGTAGTACGGCTGTAGCGTTTCGAGCGAAATGTTTTCTGCTGGGGTGTTGGCGTGCAGGG
This sequence comes from Rhodopirellula sp. JB044, assembly GCA_043101355.1. GTDB lineage: Bacteria > Planctomycetota > Planctomycetia > Pirellulales > Pirellulaceae > Rhodopirellula. The sequence goes on along the minus strand of JBICHZ010000204.1, from coordinate 34,253 downwards.
TCCGGGATACGACAAAACGTCTGCATTGCTCCCGGACCAAATCGTCGATAAAGGGTACCGGGATGAATCGGGAGGACGCTGAGACGATCCCCGCGACGACCCATTGATGGGTAAGCCAATCAGAGTTGGTGGAAATTGCCATCTATCCCTTTTTCCGTACGGGAACAATGGCGACGGGCTCGCAACGCGGAATAATTGCACCGGATCGTTGCATCTGTTGTTCAGCCCTATTGATGGAGTTCGCCAGGTCATTCGACGTCTGCGTGAACCACCGGAGGGCTCGCGAGGCGAAAAACCATGGTCGCGAGGATGGAAGATGAGATTTCGTCGGTGCGGAAGTTGCATGCATCGCGAGTTTCCTGCTCGTGGAGCGAAGAGTGAAGCCGTTACAGACTCGACTCGATATGCATTTCCTGAGCCAATCACATCCCTCGGATAACGGATAGATCGTTTTGTCGGGCGAAAACCATAGCAAGATTGATAGTCATTCGTTCGGTTACCGGGCAATTCTCGCAGTTGCGATACCCCTCGCGGCAACAGTCGGTTGTTTTTCGATCACATTGTTTACCGACCGGACGTTGTTGATGTGGTATGGTCCGACGTCATCAGCGGCGTCCGTGTCGGCCGGTAATCTTTATTGGGCGGTCGCCTGCGTCCCGGTGTCTATGATGGGGTTCATTACGCCATTGGTCGCGATCACTCTCGGCAAACGACGAGATCGTGGTGCGGTGAATCGGCGAACATGGGCGTTGGTGTGGCAATGCATTTGGATGACGCTCGCGTGTCTCCCACTTCTCGTTGTCGTCGGATGGCTTAGCCCACGCATTTTTGAAACGTTCGGGCACGACGCGGACTTGGCGTTGCAGGAGGCGAGATACTTTCGGACGCTTTTATTCGTGGCACCGGCATCCATGCTCGAAGCGGGGCTTACCGCCTTCTTTGTTGGTCGCCGGATAACCAAACCGATTTTGCGAACCAACGTCGCTTCGTCCGCGCTGAACGTCATCTTTGATTTCTGGTTGATTTTTGGTGGGCTGGGGATTCCAGCTTTGGGCGTTTGGGGAGCGGCGTCGGCGACCGTGATCGCAATGTGGTTCAAGGTTTTCGTATTTGCAGTTCTGCTTTCGAGAGTACAATCTTTTGGGCGGCATTTTGCTGAGTCTTGGAAACCCGATGTGTCGCTCATTCACGAGATCGCGGTGCCAGGATCTGCACTGGGAATTCAACAGCTCGTGCGGTCCGCGCTTTTCAGTCTGATCATGTTGTTGATCGGTGCGGCATCCGTCACCGGGCTCGCGGCGACCTCAGCGGCACTGAGTCTGTATCAGTTGTTGTCGATTCCCGCCATCGGATTGGCCACGGCAGTGACCGTGGTTACTGGGCAGGCGTTTGCGTCGGGTGGAATCGCGTTGGCGGGGCGAGTCACGCGGCGATCGTTGGTGATCGGAGCTTCCGGGGTAGTGATTTTGGCGGTGCTGCTCCTCGGTTTTCCACGTTTTTTGCTGCAGGTTTCGCTAGGTGGATTGACTGCGGATGAACGCGGTGAGATTGAGCCCGTTGCGGTGCTTTTGCTCCGGTATGCCGCCGTCTACGGAATTTTCGATGTTGCGAGCATGCTGTTGGGGGCATCCGCGAAGGGAATTGGAAAGACGTTTGTGATTCTTTTGGCAACCGCCGTCCCCGGGATGATCGCCATGTTGGGCGGGTTCGCGTTGTCTCCGTCGGGTTCGTCCGCGGTAGAGCATTGGTGGGGCGTATTGATCGTATGGTCGTTGGCGCAGGCGTGTGTCATCGCTGCCGGAATGCGGCGAGTTTTGTTCGCGGGGGCGCCGTCCCAAACAGCCGACTGCGGCGCCTGCAAGCCTGCTAGTTCAACGATGCTGACGGGAAGGTGACGCTTCCGTGCGAACTGTTTCAAGGAAGGGGGCAGGCGGAGTTGCATGAGAGCCGAGAGGCGGTTTTTGCTGTTCGCTGCACTTCCCGTCGAGATGTGCTTTTGAGGGAAGAACGCGAAAGCGTGAAGGCGAATCGACAGTCGGTCGTATTCGCCTTCATGAAAACGCCGGTCTCAAAAAAACGTTCGGGAGTTAGCCTGCGGCATCTGGCACCACACCTATGATCACGTCCCAGTATCAACCCATTTTCGTTCGGATTAGCCGGGCATCGAGATCTTGTCGTAGGTGCATTGCTGCGTTGGGGACGTTGTCCTTGATGAGGCAGGTGTCAATGCATCGGAGTGCGGCGAGAGCGTGTTCGCTCGTTCCAACGCGTAGCTGAGTAGTAGTCCGCAATCAGGACAACGGCAACTACGGACGGGCAGTACGTGTTCGTGCCCCATCATGTATGAACTGAATGTGCCACTTACCCAAAACAAGTTGTCTTTGCGGTAATCGCTGAATTGATCCAGCAGGAAACCCTCGTCCATGTCCGTGTTGCAGGTGGGGCATCGAGGAGTGTTCATGTTTCACCTCGTTTCAAAATTGAAAACTCTGCCAATCAAATGGGCTGGACTGCCAATGGTTTCGTCGTAGGCTATTCATGCGAAAGTCACGAACTTCGTTTGCCCGGTCATCAAGCGTTCGCAGCAGGTGCTGCTTATGTTGATCCGGCAGACTGGTGTCGGCGTCGATCGCGGCTTTCACTTCTTGTCGTGTTCCTTTGAATTCATGTGACACTGATTCGTCGTTTTCGTCGTTGAACGTGATGCGTGCGGTGTAGGTGCCGTCGGCTTCTTTCACGACGCTGAGCGAGACGAACTCGTTCCATTGCGTGTTGTTGTCGTTGGCAATGTTCGGATTCGTCGAAAAAGAGGGAAACACCGACGACCACGGGAAGTTAAACGGCGGGGTCATGCCCGACCATTCATTCATCGGGGTTCGTCGCGATTTGAGTGTTTTGTCGAGGACAACTTTGGTTGATTGCGGCTTTCCACCGCGGATGTAGTCCAACGTCACTTCATCGCCCGGTTTGTCGTTTCGGACACGTTTGATCAATTGCTCGCTCGAATAAAGATCCTGGTCGTCGTATCGAACGAGGATGTCATTGCGCTGCAAGCCAGCTGTGTCTGCCGCAGAGCCTTCGACAACGTTGGAAATCAAAATCCCACGACCGTTTGGCAGTGCTTCGGGAAGGTGGCTGGCGAGGACTTCCGGGAGCGATGTCACCATCACGCCAAGGCTTGCTTGCGTCGATTCATCTAGCCTGGCATCACTTTCTGCCGAAACGATTGAGGTCGATGCGTCCGCGTCGATCGTTGTCGGCGATACTTCTTCGGCCGAAACAGGCGAGAGCGAGACGAGCGAGAACGACGCGAAGAACAGAGTTCGTAAGGTAGTATTCATTTTTCATTTCCTCCTGTTTGGTGGATAGGTGAGGGAGTCTAAATATGATCTGCAAAAACGTGGCATCCGAGAACGAACAACGCGATACCGCCACAGAGAAAGCTCCAGTCGAAAAGTGGGCTGGCACGCATCCAAGGCCACCGAAAGACGAGATCGGCGGTGCATAGCGTGGCAATCACGACTGATGTGAGGAGCGAAAGTAGGGTGAACACTTTCTCGATCGAGAAGTCGCCAACGAAGTGTGCCCATCGACGTCGTTTATGACGGAGGGCACCGCGTGACGACGCTTCGGAAGCCTCGTTCGGTCCAAGTGGAAATGGAGCGGTTGCCGGGAAATTCTGCGCTCGTGGAGGCGTGGTGTCCTCGGATGGCGTCGCGTCCTGTGCGTCAGGCGTGATGCGGTGATGTTGCGAGTTACGCCAATTCGACCGCGCGGCAGATCCACATTGCGTGCTGTCGGACGCGATGGACGGTCGGAAAATTGGGGCGCGTTTTTGAGGTTTTGGTGCAAACGTGGTCGTCATGATCAGATCCTCTGCTTAGGCAAGGCAGTGATGTGATTCAGGACAGGGGTTCGGTTAGTCGGGTGAGTTCAGGTCGTCCGGGGTGACATGTCCGCTAAACCGATAACGCCACCGGGCGCCATCGGGTTCGAGGTCGTAACTTGCGAACGAGCGAGGCAGATCATGATGACCTGTCGGGACACGTGAGAACTGTTCTTCGAGCGTGTCGGTCAGATGCGTAATCAAAGAAACGCTGATCGGCATCAACACTGAAGGCGGAAGGTGGTAGAGTTTGGACGCGCTTACCGCATGTTCGTATCCGTCCAGTGGGCCGCCGACGAAATCAACTGTAGAAACTTCGTCGACGAACTCTTCCTCTGTGGTCGCAATTGACGCGATCCAGTGCTCCAGCCATTCGCCTGCCCGATTCAGGACAAAACCGACATAATCCATCGCATCACCTCTGCATGGTCGCAAGTTACCTAACACACCCCTTGTTTACGGAACAGGTGTGCACGAAACGTGCCGTCGCTTATTTCGCTAATTATAGGTGATAGTAGGACGCCGGCATCTGAAAATTTTGCGAATTTGCGGAGCTAGGTTGCCGGCGCGGAGATCGGTATACGAGTCCGCGGGGGCGTTTTTCGTCGCTTCCATCGATTCACGCAGTCAGTTGCCGGCGTCAGAAAGGTCCGTGTCGTAACCAGCGATTGGCAACACGAACCCCAGCGTGCCTCGCCCGATCGAGGTCAGGCGAGGCGTCATCACTGACAAATCAGCGTACTTGCACTTCGATCCGGCGGGGTTTGGCGTGTTCGGATTTTGGCAACCGAAGGGTCAGGACCCCGTTGTGCAATTCAGCCGAAATCGCCTCGCCATTGATTGCTTCGCCGATCGTGAATGCGCGTTGGAAATCACCGACGCCATATTCACTGAAGAGGTATCCCTCCTCGTCACGGCAGTGTTTGACTTTGCCATGAACCGTCAGTTGACGGTTTTCAAAATTTACATCGAGGTCATCGCTATCGACGCCGGGAAGATCTCCGTAAAGAACCAACTCATCATCACCCTCCCAGATGTCGAATCGAGGTTGGTAAGTTGCGCGTTGCGCGGTTCCGTTGGTCTCTGTCGAACGTTCGGGATTGCGAGAAACGTTTTGGTTGGTTGTTGTCATTGTGGTACTCATGTTTGTGCTCCTTGATCGTTGAAGTCGTTACAATCAATCATGTGTCGCGTATTGTTAATCGAGTGGTGTCCGATAGGGATCGCACGCCACTCGATGGTCGACCCCCCGCGTGCGTCAGTTTGCCTTGACGTCGATGCGGCGTGGTTTGACCGCTTCGCTCTTGGGCAATGTGACGCGTAGAACGCCATTTTTAAACTCCGCTGAAACGCGATCGGCATCAATGTCGCCGGGAACTTCAATCGTCCGGCTGAACTTGCCATAGCCACGCTCTTGACGGTGCCAAGTGCCACCGTCGTGCTCAGGTGGTCGGCGTTCGCCTTTTAAAGTCAGTTGATTGGCAATGACGTAAATCTCGAGGTCATCGAGCGAGAAGCCGGGCAACTCAGCCTCCGCGTAGAGGTTGTCCTCATCGCCCCAGACGTTCATCGCGGGGAATGTGCTTACGCCAGTGGCGACGCTGCCGCTGCGTCCGAATAGACGGTCCATTTCGCGGCTCAAACGATTCAATTCGCTAAAGGGTTCCCATCGTGTTGCTAACATTTTAGATGCTCCTTTCAAGCAAGGCCCAAAGAAGGTTAGGTTCTTTTTATCTGCATTTTTGGCAGTCAAAACTGCGTTGGCCATAGAAAAAGCAACGGCTGTGCCAAACCATTTTTGAACTGCCAAAGGCACGTTAGTAGTAAGGGAAACTCCAGTGCATTGTGAGGTACTTCTGCTCGGGCAATTGAAGGTGCCAGAATGACATGGTCGTTTGTGTACGCTCGGGAATCCGACTGTCATGCGATGAAAAGAGGGGGTGGGCAACGAGGGTGGGGCTCAACGAAAACTCCCCGGCCATGTTGCCTGTCAGGGACACAGGTAGCCAGGGAGTTCGGAGTGATTTTGGGTGATGGAGGCAGGGACGCGATGTCTCGCCAAATCGCCTCGTCGGACTACTCGAAGGCTTTTTCCGGAAACGGACTTGGGAAGGCCGCCAGTGCGTCTTCCGCTTCTTCGAATGAGCGATACAGGGCGTCATCAACGAGGATTCCGCCGGCCTCCTTCGCAGCCATTTCTGCAGTCTTCCCCGTTGAGACACGAGTAATTGTGTAACCTTGGTCTGTCTCGATGATCACGTAGTAGTTCATTCGAATTCTCCTGGGTTCGAGGAATCGTTACGAGAAACAATCACTTTCGATGGCCTGAGGACTCGCTCGCCAAAACGATATCCCTGTTCGACCACATCGACGACAGAACCGTGTGGGTGTCCATCGTCGTCCTCTTGGCCGACCGCCACGTGGTGACATGTGTCAAACGGGCACCAGGTACCGGGAATTTCTCTTAGACCATGTTGAGTGAGTGTGTCAAATAGCTGGTTGCGGACCACCTCAATGGACGACATGAATTCGTCGAAATCGCCGCTGTGTCGGCCTGTCAAAATCGCTCGGTCGAGGTTGTCGATTACCGGCAACAGATCGCGTACGACCTCGTGAGCGCAAGAACCGGTATTGCAGGAATCGGCATTGCAGGAACTGCAGGTAGGCGTATCGATGGACGATGCCACCTCTGCCTGAGAATGTGGTGGAGAGGATTGGTTCGTCCGAGGTCCGTGATCCGATGAGGAAACAGGGAACCGTCTCGGGACGGTTGTTTCAAACGACCCTTCGGGTTTGTTCAACAAACTTTTGTCCATCTTTCGGTCTCCGCTGATTTGACAACAAGCCGAAGACTTCCGTGAACAGCTCGCTGACTGTTATATGAAGCAGACGTGTGCTAAGCCGACGTAACCGCTCGATCGCCTTCGTCTGCCGTCCGTCATCGATTATGACGCAGGCGGCGGGCGGTTACAAATAAATGCAACAGCAAACGATGCGGCGTTCCTGAACCAATTCAGTATCGATACGACGCAGACATCATGCCTGTTCAGAGGACTGTGGCGGTTCAGATTGTCGGTGCGGACCAGGGGTTGCTGGGATACGGTTGTCGGTGCCGTTGGCAGAGTCGCTGTCGTTACCGGCTCGATCGGAAGGAACGCGTCCGCCGGGACCCGATGGCATGGCGGTACGTGCGGCAGGAGATCACGCTGAACTTTGGTGCTCCCGCAGATGGATAACGCTCCACCAGATGGCGGCATTCTGCCGCGTGTGCGGTTGACCATCGGCGGCAGACGCCTATCCGAGGACTTGCAGGCGTGTTTCAATACAACGCTCCACGTGAAGCGGCAGCACGGGGATCGAAGCAGGGTTATTGTTGTCGCCGCTTCGCCGTTTGAGATCGATTAATAGGAAGCCCATCGAGATGACAATCCAATGGTTCCCCGGCCACATGCACAAGGCGCGTCTCGAGATGCAAGCCGTCTTGCCCAAGGTCGATGTCGTTATTGAGGTTCTTGATGCGAGGATCCCATATTCGAGCGAGAATCCGATGCTCGCCGAATTGCGTGGCGACAAACCGTGTTTGAAAGTTCTCGCCAAAAGTGATCTCGCCGATGAAGCAATGACGGTTCAGTGGCAGGAACACTTTAATGCGGCCGCTGGCGTTCGCGCTCGTGCGGTCACGACGGAGGAGGTGCCGACTATTCGCAAGATCAAGCATTCCATTGCACAAATGGTGCCCCATAAGGAGGGCAAGTCAGCAAGAGCGATGATTATGGGGATTCCCAACGTTGGGAAGTCAACGATCATCAATGTTCTGGCCGGTCGCAAAATTGCAAAGACGGGAAATACACCGGCGATCACAAAGCAACAACAGAGTGTCAACATTGGCGACGGTGTGACCTTGTTGGATACACCCGGTGTTTTGTGGCCGAACCTTCAGAACACATACAGTAGTTATCGGTTGGCATTGCTGGGATCGATCAAAGAGACTGCCATGGAATATAGCGACGTTGCTTTCTTTGGAGCCCGCTATTTGTTGGATCGTTATGTTGATCGTTTGGTCGACCGGTTTGATTTGGATTCGCAACCCGCGAGAGAACTCGAGCTGATCGAAGCGATTGGTAGGAAGCGTGGTTGTTTGGGAAAAAACAACCAAGTGGATTTGGAGCGAGCATCCAAGATCTTTGTCACCGAGATTCGCTCGGGAGGCCTCGGGCCGCTCACGTTCGAAACGCCGCAGGGCATGGAACGAGAAAAGGCGGAAACAGAAAAGCTAGCGGCTGAGAAAGCGGAACGCGATCGGGAAAAAGAACTCAAACGCAAGAAACGGTTTCGAGCAAAACAGCGAGCGCAAAAGAAGTCACGCGAGATGCGAGGGTGACCCGTATCGCGGTAGGCGGCTTTCCCAATCGGGAATCACAGCGCAGGATATGTGCTCGATTGGAACGGCAACGTATGCCGTTTCAGAAATGAAGGCATCTATGAAAGATTGAGAAACGCATGGCTACCGCAAGTGCACGTCACATTCTGGTCGAGTTGGAAGAAGTTTGCTTGGACCTTAAGGAGCAAATCGAGAACGGGAAAGACTTTGGTGAAGTCGCCGCCGAGTTCTCTTCGTGTCCTTCCGGCAAATCGGGTGGGGCGTTGGGGACGTTCAGTCCCGGCCAAATGGTGAAGGAATTCGACGATGTGGTTTTCACCGGCGAGTTGAACAAGGTTCACGGACCCGTGAAGACTCAGTTCGGCTATCATCTCATCGAGATTACGAAACGTGTCGACTGAACGCGGCCGGATTTTGCGAAGAAAAGGTGGCGAGATCCGCCACCGGGGCGAACGGCCTCGGCGGCTCGGCTTGTTCGTGAGATCTTTCTCTTTAGCGAACTGAAATCGCGGCAAACTGAAATAACCGGCGGCCTCATCATGATAAAGACGTTCGAAGAAGCCTATCACTTGGTGCTCCGAGAGAAGGTTGTTACGGTTTTCGGTAGTAAGGGATCGCAATACGCATCCCTGTGGGACCACACCGCATTGTCAGAGGATAAGCCGAAAGACGGCGGTTGGAGTCCCAAGGTGACGGCGGTTTGGGATTGGAAGACGCGGATTCCCCAAACGTACCCCGATGACGTCTTCTATGGGAAAATTCCTGGCGGGGATGCGGTACTGATGGAGATGGAGTATTTCCGGACGGAGCATTTTCCATCGGCGTTCCAAGACGTGTCAGGGCTAGACCCGCTCGTGCAAGAGGTCTATGAGATTGTTCGTATCGAACCGATGTACACGGGGCAGTTGCGGAAACGGACTATGCAAAGTTCCGGATGTACGAAGAGCCAGTTCGATACGGCGCTCAAGAAGCTGCAGATTAGTCTCAATGTTGTACGGTCAAATGACCCGAAGCATAAGAACGATTTCTGGCTGCCGATGCGTGAAGTGCATTTCGATCTTGTTCAGGAGAACGAATGATCCTGTCGGGCAACCTTGATGCGTTCGTAATCATTCTTTCGTTGGCAAGTCGGGATGCTGAGTTTGCGATAGCGAACTGTCGAGGGCAATCCGAACGTCAGCGATGAATTTGGGGATCGCTACTTCGGGCGGTTCTTTTTCCTCGTACTCGAGAACGACGTAGCCACGGTATTTAGCGTCGTGCAGGATCGACAGTAATCGCGGAATGTCGGCGGCAACGGGGTGTCCGTTGAGTCGCGTGGATCGTTTCACCTGAGCGGTAATAGCGTGTGGAGCAATCTTGGCGAGTTCAGCGTAAGGATCCGGAGTGGCGGCGAGGTTGGCGGAATCCCAGGTGATACCTAGCCAGGGTGAATCGATTGTTTCGACAACGTGGAGCAGGTCGTCGACGTCTTGCAGCATGTCATGATTTTCCAGGCCTAGCATCACGCCGCGTGATTCTGCGTAACGTAGGGCTGGTTGCAGATTGGCGATGACGTTGGCCAAGGATTGCTGTCTGTCGATTCCTGGTTGCCTCCCCTGGCCCGCGAAGACGCGTACGGCAGGAGCACCGATGTCGGCGAAGCGGTCAATCCATTGGCGGAAGTAGTCCATGTCCGCTTTCGCTTGTTCACCGCCGGGTGTATTGGCAAAACAGTTTCCCATCGCACCTCCAGAGATGTCGATGCCGAGCAAATGAGCGCGGCGTTTGAGTCGGTGAAGGTAATCGCGATTCAACGGATGTGGAAAGAAGTACGACGTCAGTTCCGCCGCCTCCACGCCTGCTTCGGCGCAGTAGTCGAGAAAGTCGAGCAGGTCCATCGTGCCGTTGGTGCGTGTACGCTTCCACCACCGCATGGAACGCTTGAGTGAATATGCGCTCAGGGAAAGGTTCTGAACGTGAGATGTGTTTCGCTCAAAGCGATCGAAATGCTTCACTTGCGCAGATGCTGTTACGGCAACATTGATCGCAGTTGTTTGAAGAAATGTGCGACGTGTGAGTGAGTGCATGTCGTTCTCGTGTGGTACGTCATTTGCGGCTAGCGGTTGTCAGATCAGTGTCGTTGAAATCGCTTGCGCCAGAATCTTTTGTTACCGACCAGTGGCGGTCGCCGCTCGCAACGCGTCACGGCCACTTCGGATCATCCAATGGTAGCGAGCCGGATCGTCTACGTGTTCGCTCTAGTGGAGGTTTGCGACGTTTCTCTTGTCAGCGGGTTCGTATTAATGAAGAACGTATTCGAACAATGGACCTCGGCGAGCCTTGGTGAAGTCACCATGGTCGTCTTGTCGTCGGTTGTCATTTACGCGGTAATTCTTGCTTACACGCGATTCTCAGGTCTGCGTAGCTTCTCGAAGATGTCTGCGTCCGATTTTGCGATGACCGTCGCGGTGGGGTCGCTGTTTGCCTCCACGATCTCGTCGTCCAACCCGTCGCTCGTGATCGGGATGGTGGCTTTGGCGTGTTTGTTTATGGGGCAATTGATGTTGGCGTGGTTGAGGCAACGCGTCAGTGGGTTTAGCAATGTTGTTGACAACGAACCCCTCTTGTTGATGGCTGGTAGTCGGATGATCGACGAGAATCTGCGAAAAGCCAATGTCACTCGAGGCGACGTCTATGGCAAACTCCGCGAAGCAAACGCTTTTCGACGCGATCACGTTCTTGCGGTCGTCTTTGAAACCACCGGGGACATCTCGGTCTTACACAGTGAAGCAGATGGGGACGCCATCGACCGAGAAATTGTGAGCGACGTGATCGACAGCGAGTTGTTGTTTACAGACCCGGGATCGATCGGCCCGAATTCGACGGGCAGCTAAACGCTTGTTGCACTTATCGCGAGGTTGCATCAATCGGATCGAGTTGAAACACTTCCGACGCGTCTTCATCGAAGACTACATTTTTTGCCAGTTGGAACTGATGTGACCGACTTTCGAGAAAGTGCATGAAGTAACCAGCGGTGTTGGGGAAGACAACAAGATCCCCGCGCTGAATGCCTTGAGGAAACTGCAGTTTTCGCAGTTGAATCAGTTCGGACTCAGTGCAATAAGCGCCGACGAGGTAGCCACTGCGGGAAACGCGCGTCGATGTTGCTGCGGTCTCGGTGGAGGAGGCGCGCGGGTTTGCCAATACAATCGGGTCAACGAGGAAGTCATCGCTGCCGGTTCGGCATTGGGTGCGGTTCATACCGAGTCCAACGAACCAATCACCGTTGGGGTGTTTTTTGGTGAACTCGACTCTCGCTACGGTCATCCCGCAATCGTCCAGACTGCTTCGTCCGGGTTCGCACCGCAATTGTAGCGAGCGTTCGTTGAGGGCGGATGCGATTGAACGGTTATCGCCCGAATCCGCATTCAAAATTTGGGCGAACCATTCCGCGCGGACGGGTTGTTGAAAGTACGGGTATGTGTTCGGCGTACCATTGATGCGACTGCCGTCGTGCCGCAATCCGAGACCATGGTTGCGGTAGGTGATTGGAGGTTGATGGCCGAGCAGTGATCTTTGCAGTGACTTCCAAAATGAACTCCATTGCTTTCCATCGGCGAGATAGCTAATCGGCAGGCCGCCACCGATGTCAAGGAAGCGGATGGCGTGTCCTTGATCACGAAGTCGATCGATCAATGGCAGGCACTGCCTGATCGCGGACTTTCGCTGGTCTGCGCTGTACCCGTCGAGGTGGAAGTGAATGCCACGCAGCTCTGCTCTTCCGTTGACAGCGAGCACCGACAGTTTGTCAGCGACTTCGTTGACCAGATCGATATCAAAACCGAACCGTGAATGAAGTTTGCTTTCGTTGTGCGAGAACCCGCTGAGTCGGATTGCGATGTGTGCGGGGATCGCTAAGTCAGACGTGACAGCGTGAATCACGTCGAGTTCATCGTCGTTGTCGACGGCGATCGTGACCTGGTTGCGAACGCACAGCTCGATCAATGACGATGTTTTGATCGCAGCCGTGCAAATAATGTTCTCCCCATGGACGCCGCGGTCGAGCGTGTGTTGGCATTCCGGTTCGCTCGCGACATCAACGCCCGCGTCGATCTGATTTGCCGCATCGACAAATGTTAAGCATTTGTTTGCTTTGCGAGCAAAAAAGGGTCGGAAATCGACTTCTCGCTCGCGAGCGACGTCGCATAGTTGCTCGAGGTTACGTTGTAACGGAGTGGGATCGATCACGTTGACGGGTGAACCGTATTCTTCGATCAAGCGATGCAATGAATCGGGATGAAGGGTGAGAACATGGACCATCCAATTCGCCCATCGCGCGTCCAAGGGAGTCACGCCTTGGCAGTGGCTTTGGAGACGACTCCATTCGTCGGATTGGGCTGCCCGATGAGGCGTTGCGGCAATGCTCATGTTAGTAGGTTTACCTTCCGAAGATTGGCTGCGACTGAGGTTGCCCAACGTTGTGGGTGGTCATGCAGTGTACGGATGAGAGTGTCGTTGCCAAGAACGCAGCCCTCGGTGGACCGGCCGAGAATGGACAACCGGTCGGGCGAATCGCGGTTGTGGCGCACTGGTTTGCCGGCTTCGTCCACACGCAGAGTTGATGGACCTTGCAGGCGTTCGATGATCGCTTGTTCTTCGAGCGAATCGAAGGGGGCGGCGGCTAGGCATTGCCGTGGCGATTTGAGGACGGCATTCACGCAGCGATCGACGGTTAGGGAATGAGAGCGGGCGTTTGAGCGTGAGCAATCCCGAAGCGATAGCCGCGATTCGTCCTCGACAGATTTTTCAGTCCGGCCGCAAACAAACCGCAGGTCCACGACAAACGCGTCGATCAGAGCCAGCAGTTTGCCAACATTTTCGGCAGGCGGCCCGAACGCGATTCGTTCCATCTCGACGGCGATACGTCGGAACTTCGGCCATGCCTCGGCGGTCAACCGGCCATAGCTGATGCAGTTAACCAACGCGGGGTAAAGATTTCTCCACGTGATTCCCAATGCCCAGGCGATATCAGGTCCTGATTGCCCCGTCGCAACGCGGAAGGACTCTCGCATCGTCTGCAAAGCCACGTCGCCGTTCATCTTCTCTTCGCACCAAAGGTCGAACCACGTTCGAATATCGTTCGTGTTATTGGTTGGTACGCGCTGGCAGGTTTGCAACGCCTTTGCCGCAGTATCGGTGATCAGCGGCCACAGCGTATGCGAGAGTACTTGCGAGGTGATCGGTTGGGAGATATTGCTGATCGAATTTCGTCCTGCCGACCAGAGTTCGCAAAGTTCGTCAGGCTGTTGGAAAAGAGTTTCGTCTGGCTTAGCCAGCATCGGTCGACCTGAACGGGAAAAAGGGTACAGGCACTTGGGTTCTTGTCCTGTTGGTTGATAACGCCAGTCTTGCCCGGAACGTTCGAACTCCCCACCGCGTCCTTCCGTCATCGCAAGTGTGGCATCGATACAGGTCAATCCAAAACCACGAATAGCGACGGTGCTTTGCGGGGGCACGGCATCAGCCGACAAGTTATCACCGACCGGGAATGTAGGGATCCAGGTTGATTCGACAGGATCGCTGGAGTCCGGTGGATTGTCCCACGGTCCGTGTCCCGTCGTGATCAGCAGTTCGTCGACGCTCGATAGCATGCGATCTGTCCTGATTTGCCAAGCGTCGGTCAAGCGAGCGATCGACGAGACTCTCTCTTGGATTACCGTGACCGTGGCGCCCGATTCGAGTTGTTCCTTTACTTGGTGATAGCAACGATGAAGGTATTGGCCGACCGAGGCGCGGCTGACGAAAGAGTTTGGGTGCGTTTCCTCTCCTGCTTCGCGACGTAGCCACTCGACCAAATTGAAGCGTTGATCGTCGGGCTGGTTTCGTGGCGGCCACGCGTCGATGTTTTTGGCGGCGAAGTTCATCCTGAGGTATCGCGGTTGGCGGGGATCATAGACGTTGCCTGCACCGGGGAAATCAGCAGGTTCGAATATGAAAATCGCTATTTTCGGCGGCGGCTGCATTTGCGCTAATTCGTCTGCTAGCGATTGAAGGCAGTACAGACCGCGAGGCCCACAGCCGACAACGCCGATGCGGTACTCTCGTCCGATCAGAATCGATTCTTCCGGTTCTCGAGCATCGGAGTGCGATTCGGCCACGGTTGGTGCCGCATTTGAAGCATCAGTGGGTATCGGCGGCGAGGATGCCGGTACGTCCGTTGGGGCGGCAATGGTTTGAGACTTCATGACGGTGTGGTCGCGTTTTGCGGTTGATTGGGTGCCGGAGTTGTCAGTGCGGGAGCATTGATTTTTTCTTCGATCATATGCGGCGTGACACCGAGTTCTGACTGAACCCACTGATCGTTGAATACCGTGTCTAGGTACCGAGTGCCCGAGTCGTGCAGGATGGCAACCGTTCGTTTTCCGCTGAGTTGTTTTTGGTGTGCTCTGACAACTTCCAGAACACCACCTGCGGAGCCACCAACCAGCATCGCTTCCCGTTGCGACGCACGGCGGCAACCAACAACACAGTCGATATCGGAGACGCGAACAACGTCGTCAAACGTCTGATTTTTGGCCAACGCGGGCAAGTGACCTGCGCCTATCCCCGGGATCAGTCGCTTGCCGGGAGAGCCGCCGAAGAGAACGCTGCCGTTTGCGTCCACCGCGATGACTTTGGCCGGATGATTGACCCTCTTTAAATAGTCGCGGCAACCTTGTGCGGTACCGGTGCTACTCGTTGCGACGAACAGATAGTCGAAGTCACCTTGTGTTGATTCGAGGATTTCTCGGATGGTCCCGTTCTCGTGAGCGATCGGGTTTTGGCGATTGGCGTATTGATTGGGCCAGAAAGTGCGGGGAGTCTCGGCCAAAATCGTTTGGACGCTTCGCAACCGTGCGGCGAGAAAGCTACCGTCGTGAGGTTCAGACACGCGAACCACGTCCGCACCATAGGCTTTCATGATCGCGACGTTTTGCGGTTGGGCGTGAGGGTCAACGACGCAAATGAATCGCAGGTTGTGATACCGACACGCTTGGGCCAAACCAATGCCCATGTTTCCCGAGGATGACTCAACGACGGTGTCACCCGGTGAAAGCTCACCGGTTTCCAAGGCGTGAGTAAGCATCTGCAAAGCCGGGCGGTCTTTCGCGCTGCCGCCAGGATTGGCAGCCTCGAGTTTTGCGTGAAGCTCCGCGGACGGTTCGTCGAGGTAGCGTGTTAAAGAGACCAACGGTGTATTGCCCACGCATCGAAGGATGCCACCTTGATGTGGATCCCTTGAGGGCGTCGGGATGGTCGGCATTGCTACCGAGGCGTTTTGGGAGAGATCTGAGAAGGCGGTCGCAATCACTTGTTGAGCCCTCCGGCGCAGAAGAGGTGAAGGGCGAAGGGATGGCAGAAGCCCCGGAACCGTGACGCAAGGTCGAGCCACGGTTGGCGAGTTGGTTGGCTCATCTGATCTGCTCGGTTGAGTTGAGTGTTTTGAGGTGTGAGAGCGTTTCCGAATGTCATCGGGACAGGCAAATTGCCGACTCCGTAGATCGCTCAAAGCACGTGGGATGTTTGCTCGTTTGCGTGACGTATCATCGGCGGCGTTTCCGCGGCGTCGTAGAGATCGCAAACGCTGTGCCACGAGTTTGAGAGAACCGATCTAAGGCGACTCGTGGGCCGAAGAAACGTCGTCGATACACGACATTTCCGTCGGCGTGTCTGGCCTGCTGTTCCGGTGTTTTCGCATCTGGGCATCGCGCACCTAGAGCGTCGGACCGATAGAGCGGGTGAGTGAATTGCAGCCAATTGGTCGGGTTCGAACCAAACCGCTGTTTGAAAGCCACGTTGCTCCCTTGTAGTAGCCGATTGATTGTGTTTGGTAAGCGTGTGGAAGGTGTCTCATTGCGCTTGTTTGTCTGCGGGGCCATAGATAGAATGCCGATATGAAACCACCACTTCTCGCCGTGTTGCTGATCGTCAATCTGTTGGCGTGCCCGCTGCGTTGTCTTCCTTGTGGAGCGACGGCGGTTGCCGATGAGCAGCCCGTGACGACGCAATGTCATGGTTGCTGCCATGACGATGCTGCGTCCACGCAAGAGCAACGAGAGCAATCATCACCATGTGATGACGGGTGCGGCATGCACGATTGCATTTGCGAGGGTGCCGTTGTTGAAGTCAACGAACCGCTTCTGCCTGCCGATGTGCGGTTGGAATGGTTGGTTCATGATGATGTCCCAGGTGGTTTCTCATCTCGGTCGAACACGTTTCTATGGCGATCAACTGCGGTGGTGTGTGGGCGTGATGTGCGCGTCGCGCACCAGTCTTGGTTGATTTGATCGCCTGAGCTGATCTCAATCGCGTGTTTCTTTCGCGACGAACCAATTTTTGTATGTGTTTCGCGAGTTTGCTGCTGCGCGGTTCGGTTGCGTGCCACTTAAGTGGTACCCGCTGCGCCGGTGTCAGTGTTTTGATCGCTGCTTAGGTCCCACATGAGCCGTCGAGAACGGCGATGGGTTAGTGGATATGTTGCTTCCTTGGGAATACGGTGTTCGCAATTTGGCCCGACGGCCGATGCGCACCTTGTTGACGCTGATCGCACTCGCGACGGTGATCATGTTGGTGTTCGTTGTTGTCGGATTTATTCGAGGGCTCGAACGCTCGCTATCGACCAGCGGGGACGAGGATGTCGTTCTCGTCTATTCGGTCAATTCTGAAGAGAACATCGAGAACTCCGCGATTGCCGCGCAGATACCGGCGTTGTTGACCGCGAGTGTCGGCGGAACGGTTTCACGCTTCGGCATGACGCATGTTTCGCCAGAGTTGTACATGGGAACGCGCGTGAAGAACGAGTTGGATGAAGCCGGTCTCGGTTTGGTTCGCGGTGTCACGTTGGCAACACCTTTGGTCCGTCGGTCCGTTCGGCTGGTCGAAGGAGATTGGCCGCAGGCAGGTGAGGTCATCGTGGGGCGGTTGGCGGCCGCGAAGCTCGGCAGTTCTGAAGATGCGATCACGCTCGGTAAGACGCTCGAATTCGAGGGAAAACAGTGGACGGTGAGCGGCCGATTTGCGTCGGGAGGTTCGGCGTACGAGTCAGAGATTTGGTGCCGGTTAGAAGACTTTCAGGCGGCCACCAAGCGTCAAGATCTCAGCTTGGTGGCCATGCTGATTTCGCCCGAAGGGTCCGCCGGCGAGGTTTCTTTGTTTTGCAAAGAACGCACCGATCTCGAAGTGCGAGCGATACGAGAAACCGACTACTACGCTTCCTTGCAACAACATTACCGTCCGGTTCGTTTGTTGGCGTGGTCGGTTGTTGTGATGGTATCGGCGGCAGGAATTTTTGCCGGGCTGAACATGATGTACGGCGCTGTTGCCGGACGAGTGCGTGAAATCGCGACACTGCAGGCGGTCGGATTTCGGCGACGCGCGATTGTGTTGAGTTTGGTTCAAGAAGGCGTGTTGCTCGCCGCGTCCGGATCGCTGTTATCAGGTGTTTTGGCATTGACCGCCCTGAACGGAATGGCGGTGCGGTTCACGATGGGCGCGTTCGCTTTGCGGATTGATAGCGTGGCGATATTAATCGGATGCGGTGTCGGAGTTGTGTTGGGAGTGGTGGGTGCGTTGCCTCCTGCTCTGAAAGCGTTGCGATCGGAAGTTGCGACAAGTTTGAAATCAGTTTGATTGTTTCGTGGAGTCTTTCGTGTTCGGATCGCGTTCGTATCACGTGTCGGACGAGGGCTCTTTTTTCCCAAAGATAGGGTTCAATAGGAGTTTGATATGAAGAGTGTTTACGGTGTTTTGATTGCGGGTATGTTGGTCTTTGTTGTGGGCTGTGGCGCATCTCCATCGGCCGACCAAACGCATGAATCAACGTCGCGGTACCTCGTCGCTACCGAACCGTCCGGTGCGGTCTCTGTTCACGATGCGAATGTGTCGGGTGAAGACGGCCAACCGATTACCTTGGTTGGATTGATCGGTGGTTCTGCCGAACCGTTTGTTGATGGGCTGGCCGCGTTCACGGTGGTGGATGAGAGTGTGCCTTACTGTGCCACTGACGAAGGTTGTCCCACACCTTGGGACTATTGCTGCACTCAAGATCAGGTCAAAGGCAACATCGCGACGGTCAAGATCGTTGACGAATCGGGAGGACCTCTCGCCGAAGATGCTCGCGAGCTGTTGTCGGTCAAAGAACTGTCTAAGGTCGTTGTGAGCGGTACTGCTCAGAAAGACGAACAGGGCAATCTGACGGTTGCGACCGAGCAAGTGTTCGTGAAGAGGGATTAATTGACGCGAAGCTTGCGGTGCCATGCGGCGCCCGCTCGCTGTTGTTTGCCTATGTCTGAGTCAGTTGATTTGAGTCGTCTCGCGATTGATCGATCACCGAAAGGTGAGTCGAACGCGAGACCGGTGCGCCGTCGGCGTTGGTTGACACGTTACGGGCTGCCGGTTGCGATCCTGGTAGGGTTCCTGGGGCTATTTTTGTCGGCGGCGGGGCGTCGAATGATGCCGATGCCGTCGGTAACCGTGGTTCCCGTTGTGTCCAAACGGGCAGTGATGCAAAAGGCGGGAACGGCGTTGTTTCAGGCACCCGGTTGGGTCGAGCCGAGGCCCACGGCGATACGCGTCGCCGCATTGACTCAGGGCGTGATCGAGGAGTTACTCGTTGTCGAAGGCCAGCAAGTCCGCAAGGACGAACCGATCGCGAAGCTGATTTCAATCGATGCCGAATTGCAAGTTCAGCAAGCGGAGAACCTGTTGGCGATTCGTGAAGGCGAACTGAAGCGGGCACGAGCCGAACTCGATGCCGCACGAGTGCGTCGCGACAACCCGGTGCACTTGGAGGTGCAGTTGTCGGATGCTCGGAGCATGTTGGCGAAGGCGCAAACGGCACTTGCGAAGTTGCCGTATCTGATTGAGGCGAGCGAGGCAAACTTGGCGTTCGCGCGGAGCAGCATGGAGGGAAAGCAATCTGCCAAGGGAGCGGTCCCCGGGAGAGTGATTGCCCGAGCGGAAAGCGACTACGCGGCCGCCGAAGCGACGCTGCGTGAACTGCAACAGCGTCGTCCTAATCTGCAGCGTGAGGTCGACGCGTTGAAGGACAAGGAGGGCGCGTTGCAGCGGCAACTCCAACTGCTCGTTGAAGAAACACGGCAACTCGAAGAGGCGGAGGCCAAGGTTCAATCGGCGAAGGCACTCTGTGAAGAAGCCCGTTTGCAGGTTCGGCTCGCCCAGCTCGCGTTGGAGCGAAACATCGTTCGTGCGCCGATGAATGGTCGGGTGCTACGTTTGGTGGCGTCGCCTGGTACGCATGTCGCGGGTGGAGGCTCGGCAACGGGGCAAGGTTCGAGCACGGTTGTCGAGATGTATGATCCGGATCGATTGCAGGTGCGGGTGGATATTCGTTTAGAGGATGTTCCGATGGTGATTCCAGGGCAACCTGTCGAAATAGAAACCGCATCCTCGAAGGCAAAGCTGCAGGGCCGAGTTCTGCAGCCGACGAGTTCCGCGAACGTGCAAAAGAACACTCTCGAAGTGAAGGTCGAGTTGATGAGTCCGCCGTCCACGGTTGGCCCGGAAATGTTGGTAACCGCCGCGTTTATGTCGCCTGAGGTTCAAACCTCCGGCAATGAGACTCAGCATTCCGAACGTCTGTTCGCACCCAAGCAGGTGATCGAATCGGACGACGCAGGGGCGTATGTTTGGATCGTCGACTCGGAGGGACGCTCTCAAAAACGACCTGTGGTTTTGGGCGGGGCAAGCAATGAAGGACTCATTGAAATCAAATCAGGTTTGCGAGTGACCGAAAAAATTGTGGTCGATCGCTCTGAACCACTGACGGATGGCAAACCGGTTCTGATTCGTGGTGACGATCAAAGAATAGGGATGAATTAAATGGCGTTGGTAGAACTGCGAGGCGTGTCGAAAAGTTTTCAAAAGGGAGACGAAACGATCACTCCGTTGGATGATGTTGATTTGTCGATCGAGCAGGGGGAGTTCGTTTCCTTGATGGGACCTAGCGGTACCGGTAAGAGTACGCTACTCAATCTCGTCAGTGGTATCGATCGAGTTGATTCGGGGACGATCTTCGTTGACGGGACGGAGATTACCGAACTGTCGCGAAGCAAACTGGCGGACTGGAGAGCTGCGAACCTGGGTTATATCTTCCAAACCCATAACTTGATCCCCGTTCTGACCGCGTATGAGAACGTTGAGTTGCCAACACTGCTGTTAAAGCTGTCATCGACCGAGCGGCGACAACGCGTGGAGTTGGCACTCGAAGCGGTTGGGTTAAGTGACCGCGCAGAGCATTACCCACGGCAGTTGTCAGGGGGACAGGAACAACGTGTTGGGATTGCACGGGCGATCGTTTCGCACCCCAAGGTGGTCGTCGCCGATGAACCGACCGGGAGCCTTGATACGGAGACCAGTGAACAAATACAGGTGCTGCTGCAGCGTCTCAACAAGGAGTTGAACATCACCATGTTGATGGTAACGCACGATGCAGAGGCAGCCGAGATTGCCTCTCGCCGATTGCTGCTGCAGAACGGCAAGTTTGTTGAAAGAGAAAAATCGGTATTGATGCCTGGGGATCAAACGCCCGCGAGCGGTTCGGTGGCAACGCAATGATTACCTACGTCCTGAAAACGCTTTGGCGACATCGCACGCGAACGTTGTTGACCGTGTCCGGTGCGGCGGTGGCCATGTTCGTATTCTGCTTCGTCGGGTCGGTGCAGGAGGGCCTCAATCGTTTGACAACGGGAGAGGATGCGGACCGCAGTTTGATCGTGTTTCAGGAGAATCGATTTTGTCCGACGAGCAGTCGGTTGCCGGAAGACTACGCGGACAAAATCAAGGAGATTTCTGGAGTCCGTGATGTGATGCCGATTCAGGTTTGGACGAACAATTGCCGGGCGAGTTTGGATATTATTGTCTTCAACGGTGCTGATCCTGAGCAGATTCGCATTTCGCGTCCCATCGAGATCATCGAAGGAAGTTGGGATGCGTTTGAGAGCCAGCGTGATGCGGCGATCGTGGGCAAGAACGTTGCTCAGCGAAGAGGGCTCGACGCCGGTGATCAGTTTTCGATCGGAGAAATTTCTGTCAAAGTTGCGGGGGTCTTCGAGTCGAGCGTTCCGTCGGAAGAGAACTTGATTTATACGAGTCTCGCGTTTCTGCAGTACACCCGCGGTCTCGACGCGGCAGGTTTGGTGACTCAGCACGAAGTCACGTTGGCCGAAGGAGCCGATCCGGAGCGGGTTGCTTCGGAAATCGACGCGAAACTGCGAACCGGTGCGGTGGCGACGAAGACTCGCCGCAAAGGTGCTTTTCAGGCAAGTACCCTGTCCGATTTGGTGGACCTTATCGGGTTCGCTCATTGGCTCGGCTATGCATGTGTGGGGCTCGTACTCTCACTCGTTGCGACCACCACGGTCATGAGCGTGCAAGACCGCATGAAAGAGTACGCGGTGCTGCAAACGATTGGCGTGCGTCCGGTGCGGACGATGCGTTTGGTGCTCGCCGAAAGTACGCTGCTGTGCATCGTCGGCGGTGTTGGTGGGACTCTCTTGGCTCTGGCTTTACTGTGGGGTGGTGGTTTTGCAATTGGTGCCGAAGGGGCTACGATTGCCTTTCGTCCATCGATCGGTTTGGCCCTTTCAGGAATATGGATATCGTGCTTCGTCGGCATCGTCGCGGGGTTGGCACCGGCGGTGCAGGCAGCAACCGTTCCAATCGTAAGTGCACTTCGTCAGGCGTAGCGGCGATTACTGCAGCCCGCAGAGTTTCAGCAGCAGCACGGCGGCCAGCCCACCGAGTCCCATACAGAGAGATTGAACCGTGTAGGTTTTTAGGAGTACCGTAGGGGGCGCGCTGTGAAGTCGGTTCAGCAACCAAAAGAAACTGGAATTGACATGAAAGACGCAGAACGAACCACTGCCGATCAACGCCGCAGCCATTTCCGCAGAGATGCCTAGCGTTGCGAGTGCGGGGGCAACAATGGATGCCGTCGTGATCATCGAAACCGTGATCGACCCGGTCGTTGTCGTGAAGATCGATGCGAGCAGAAAAGGAAATAGGAAACCGACCGATCCAATCTCGGACGCGGGTTGTGCAATGGCTTCGGTGATGCCGGAGTTCTTGATGACGTGACCGAACGCGCCTCCTGCGCCGGTGATCATGATAACGAGTGCGGTCTTTTCAATCGCACGCTCAGTGACGCTCGACAGCCGACTCATGCTAACGTCGCGTCCATACTGCAGCGTCGCCAGGATCACACCGATCGAAAGCGCGACGAGTGGCGACCCCAAAAAACGAGCGATTGTGGACCAGTGGGTTGTTGAATCGGACGGTGTGAACGAACCGACGGCGATCAGCACGAGCGGTGCAAATATGGGCAGGCAGGCGATCCAGATGGATTGGTTGTGGGGTTGTGATTCGGCGTCAGAGGAAACGCCTTTCGGTAGCGTTTCTTTTGAATCGAAGGCGTATCTCTCGCGAACGATTCTGTCCGCGTCCAGTTCTACTTTGCGGCAGTAAAGAATCGCCCACGCTAAGCCGCCCGCCATGGCGGAGAACGCGACGAAGAAATTGATCAGGATGATCCGTCCTAATTGGCCATCCAAAATGCCGGCGACCGCGAGAGGTCCGGGAGTCGGTGGCATCAACGCGTGAGTCGCGGTCAGCCCCGTTGCGAGCGAAAGACCAATGCCGAGGATGTTTTGTTTGCTTTTTGCGGCCAGAGCTTCGGTGACGGTTTGCATCATGATGTAGGCGACGTCGACGAACACCGGGATAGAAATGATGTAGCCGGTGATGCCCATCGCGTACGGGAGGCGTTTCTCTCCGGAGAGTTTTAGCGTTGCGTGTGCGATCTGCGACGCACCCCCGGTGTCGCTGGAAATCTCTCCGATCATGGCCCCGAGAACCATAATGATCCCGATCCACTGCAGAGTTTTTGCGAACCCTTCAGTCAACAATTCGACCGATCGAACCGGTCCCAATCCGCTGGCGATGCCGTAGAGCAATCCGACCGCGAGCAATGCTAAAAAAGGATGCAATTTCCAGCGACTAATCGCAACGAGCAGGACCACGACAGATAGGAAAAGAATGAAGAGCTGCATGATGCGAGATGCCGTACGCAAAGAAACAATCCGAAAACTCATCGAACGAGCATAGATCGTAGCTCAAACGAGCTGGCTCATTCTGAGGACGACGATGGCTGAACGCGGAGAATCTTATTTTCGCTGATTGAGGCGAATGCTGGCTCGGTTTTCAAACGCGAATCGCGGCTGGTCGTATCGCGTTTTTGATCAGGACGCGGGGGAACGCTATGCTGCTTCGTCCTGTCATGTATTTCCTGGTCGATAAGAAAAGTGAGTTGCGAGGTTCTATGAGATATCTTCTTGTTTTACTGCTGAGTCTGTTTGCCGGTGTCGTTGACGCGGGACAACGTAACTTTGTGTTCATCTTGGTTGACGACCTGGGGTTCGGCGATCTCGGTTACAACGGCAGCACGTTCTATGAAACGCCAAACGTCGATGCGTTGGCCGCGTCGGGGATGCGGTTCGACCAAGGTTATGCCGCATGTCGTGTCTGCAGTCCGTCGCGGGCGAGCATCATGACGGGAAAATCAACGGCCCGACACGGGATCACCGATTGGATCGGTGCGGCGCACGGGACTCAATGGAACCGCGACGATCCGGTTTTGCCTGCGGAGTACGTCTACAGCTTGCCGCACGAAGACGTGACGATTGCTGAAGCTCTGCAGGATGGCGGGTATCGCACGTTCTTTGCGGGGAAGTGGCATTTAGGAGCAGAAGGATCGTGGCCTGAAGATCATGGGTTTTCGATCAACAAGGGTGGATGGGACAAAGGTTCGCCTGCAGGAGGCTACTTCGCGCCGTGGGTGAACCCGAGGTTGGAGAACGGTCCCGATGGTGAACTGTTAACGTTGCGATTGGCAAATGAAACGGCCTCATTCATCGAGGAGAATCGTGGGTCTCCTTTCTTTGCGTTTTTGTCGTTCTATACCGTTCACGGACCGATCCAAACGACGAGAGAGCTGTTCCAAAAATACCGTGACAAAGCTGAGACGATGGGCTTGATCAGGCAGGCGAGTCGTTTCAAGTTCGATCGCCGGTTAGGCGTGCGTCAGGTCCAAGACAATCCGATCTATGCAGGAATGGTCGAGTCGATGGATACAGCCGTCGGGATCGTCATGGAAAAACTGCGGTCAACCGGATTGGACGAAGACACCGTGGTGATTTTCACGTCAGACAATGGCGGCGTTTCTTCGGGAGACGCGTACTCGACCAGCCTGTTGCCGATGCGTGGCGGGAAAGGTCGGCAATGGGAAGGTGGGATTCGCGAACCCTATATCATCCATGTCCCCGGCATGACCGAGGCCGGTTCGTCATCGGATGTTCCCGTGATCGGTATGGATTTTTACCCGACTATCCTCGAGCTCGCGGGTCTGCCCCCACGGCCCGAGCAGCATGTCGATGGGGTGAGTTTGGTGCCGCTGCTCGAGGGGAAAACGATTCCGCCTCGTGACCTTTTCTGGCACTACCCACACTACGGAAACCAGGGCGGCGAACCTTCGTCGATAGTTCGGTCGGGCGATTGGAAGCTCATCTACTACCATGAAGACGGCAGGAATGAACTCTATCAGTTGAGTGACGACGTCGGCGAGCAAAGCGACGTCGCCTCGCTTCATCCGGAGCGGGTCCATGCGTTGCGAAAACGTCTGGGTCGATATTTAGCAGATACAAACGCCAGATTCCCGAAGCCCGACCCGCGTTTCAATCGAGATAAATTCGATGCGAAGATCAAGACGCTCAGCTCCACGCAGATGGTGAAGCTCGAGAAACAGCATTCCAGTTTCTTAAAGTCGGACTGGAACCCCGGCGCGAAATCGCGTTGGTGGGGGAGCGACGTGGACTGATTCCGCCGATTGGATTTCGCCGGCTTACGCCGCTGATTCTCCGTTGCTGTACCGGACAGCGCGGCGACCACCGTTCGGTTTTGTTGTTGACACTTCCCGATTCGCGATCATTTATGAATGGTGGGCTAGATGTGGCCGGCGAGCGAGTTTGCCAGTCGGCAAGGCACGCAGCGAACGATCTTGAGAAGGTGAAACAGCCATTGAACGATGATGAATTGAATGCCGACGAATGCAACGATCCTCAATCGGAGGTTGTCAGCCTGATTGCGAAGCACCAGTCGCGACTTCGTGGTTTTCTGCGTTCGCTGTTGGCCGGCAATGACGACGTCGATGATCTATTGCAAGAGGTCAATGTGGTGCTGTGGAAGAAGGCCGGTGACTTCGAGATCGGGACTGATTTTTGGGCGTGGTCGAGCCAAGTGGCGCGGTACAAGGTGCTCGAGCGGATGCGATCCTATTCACGTGATCGTCTGGTCTTCGACGAATCCTTCGTGCTCGAACTGGCTGATGCGGCCACGGAACGAGCCGCCGGATTTGATGATGAACGCGGCGCACTGCGGGGCTGCCTGGAGCGATTGCCCACTGCGCAGCGGACCTTGTTGGAGATGCGGTACACGCAAGGCATGTCCGTTGTTCGGATCGCCGAAGAGATGAGCCGTCCGGCGGGTTCGATCCGTCAAACGATGTATCGAATCCGTGGTTTGCTGCTGCAGTGCATCGAGTCAACGTTAGGGGCACAGGTTTGATGGACAGGCGGAAAGAATTTGAACGTTTACTCCAGTCAGCGCTGAGTGGTTCTTTGTCGCGTCAGGACGCTCTGCGGGCTCAGGAATTGATGCGTGCGGATCGGGAGTTCTTGGAAGAGTGGGTTGATCACTTTCGGTTAGACTCCGTCCTGCGTGACGAACTCGATGGTGCTGCGATCGTAGACTTGGTGGACTTGGTTGGTTCGAGCGACGAAGCAGGCGAGGTTCGCCTTAGTGAAAGTCGAGATGAAAATGGACAACGGAATCCAACGCGGCGGACCGTTAGCGCGACACAAACAACCGGGCTGAAATGGGTTCTGGTCGGAGTCAGTGCCTTGGCGGCCGGATTGTTGTTGATGTTTGTCTGGCAACAGCCTCGAACACGTTCGGAGACCGAACGCGGGCCGGTCCCCGATCAAACCATTGCAATGATCGCGCAAACATCGGGTGACGAGTGGCATGAAGGGCGTGTCCCTCCCATGAAATTGTCTCCAGGGCGATTGCAGTTAGATTCCGGATTCGCAGAGATTCGCGTCTACAACGGCGTGACGCTGTTTCTCGAAGGACCGGTTGATTTGGATCTATTGTCCTTGGATCGTGCCCATTTGCGGGAGGGGAAACTGCGTGCGAGCGTTCCCGATGGTGCCGAAGGGTTTAGCGTGACGACCGATTCGGTGCGACTGGTGGATCGCGGCACCGAGTTTGCAATTTCGTCAGCCGCCGACGGTGTGTCAAAAATTCATGTGATTGACGGTTTGGTGGATGTCTTCCCGAACGGCGTTGTAAATACTTCCGATGACGAATTCGGAAAATCGTTGGTGGAAGGCGAAAGTGTGGAGGTTGGGCCATCGTTCGGACTGCGGGAAGCGAGCTTCGACCTTTTCGGATTTCCTTCTGCTTCGGCGATTGATGAGTCGGTGTCGGCGAGGTACCGACGTTGGCAGCAATGGAGCGAAGGATTCTCCCGCCGAAGCGATCTGGTGGTTTACTTCAATTTTGAAGAAGGGGACAAGCAGCTTCTTTCACGGCAGGGGGTGGCGAATCTAGCGGCGGTGCAAGGAGCAAAAGTCAAGGCGACTGTCGTCGGGTGCGAAGTGGTTCCCGGGCGATGGCCGCAGAAGCAGGCACTCGGCTTTTATAACACGACAGATCGTATCCGTGTGCGAGTCCCAGGGAGGTATCCGCAGTTGACTTTCGCGAGTTGGGTCCGCATTGACGAGCTTCGCGGTGTCAATCAGGCATTGCTGCTGACCGACGTCTTTGATTCGTGGCGACCTCACTGGCAAATCGCAAAGCAAGGTGATCTCAAGTTGGGGATCGGGCAGTCCAGCGTCAAACTCAGTCGTCAAATGCAAACTGGTTCGAAGCCGTTGGTTTCGCTTTCGCCTCTCGGACGCTGGACGCATCTCGCGACAACGTATGATTCGCAGTCCAAGACCGTGCGTCACTTTGTTAATGGAACGCAAACCGCCTGGAATCGTCTTCCGCGTGCTGAACCGCTTCGGATCGGCGCTGCGGAGATCGGCAATTGGCTGCGGCCACGCGAAACGGGCGATGAACCGATTCGCAACCTCGATGGCAGAATCGACGAGTTCGCTCTGCTCAGTACCGCGCTGCGCCCCGAGGAGATTCAAGAGATTTATAGGGCCGGGCGATAGCGGATTGGTTATGACAAAGAAAGTACGGCGGATTCGAAATTCGAATTGTCGTCATGCGACACATCAAAGTCGAATTAACGAACCGGCGAGCCTGCTTGTGTGGCAAATCGTATCACCTTCCACCGCTCGTCGTTGCGGTGCGGCGAATGGTGATCCGGGCGTGAGAGTCGTTGACAGATCGATTCATCGAGGCATGCGTGGATCTTGCAAGTCTATATTTCGCGAAGTCCGATGCGATACGTGTTTGAACCGCTACAAAAAGCCGACGACGCGAATAGAATCTTCTGCCCTAGGGCTCGATGTTTACGCTTAACTGTGAGTTCGGCGACTTTCCCCACCGTCAAGGTTTTGGCAGATCATGAAATTAACCTATCGCACTTTGTTCATTCTGACGGCGATGCTGATCGCTGCATCCCATGCAGCGGCGCAGCAGCCGGGGTTTCCTTTCAAGCTGCCTACGCAAAAACCAGATCGTCCGCTCAGTGCTGCAATGCAACGCAACTACTCGTTGTGGTCCGCACCACGGCCTGAACACAATGAACTCTATTCGCAGTTCAAATACACGGAGTTGAAGGGATTTGATTATCACGGTCACGACGGCACCGTTTCCCGCCGCGACCCGTCCAAGGTCATTTTCGCCAATGGCAAGTACTACGTTTGGTACACCAAACGCGACACGCCCACGCCGCCACAGGGTGCCGACGCTTCTACCGACACCATTCCCTCGAGCGATTGGGACCTTTGCGACATCTGGTACGCGACGAGCAAAGACGGCTTCGTTTGGGAAGAGCAAGGCATCGCAATTCCGCGACCTCCCAAACCGAACGTGGGATGGCGGTCGGTATCAACAACCGACATTCTGCAGTGGAAAGGTAAGTACTACCTCTACTACCAAGGTTTCATGGAAGCGAGCGGGAAACGCGGCGACGATTGTCCAGTGGCGGTTTCCTATGCTGATTCGCCCGACGGTCCTTGGACTCCACATAACAAGATCGTTATACCCAACGGGGGTGAAGGCGAGTGGGACCAGTATTCCATCCATGACCCATACCCGTTGGTCTACAAAGGACGGATCTACCTGTATTACAAGTCGGATTTTGACGGCGATCCAAACTTGGTGCGGATGCAGGGGCTCGCGATTGCGGATGATCCCCTAGGACCGTTCGAGAAACATCCTCTGAATCCCGTGATTAATTCAGGTCACGAAACGACACTGTTCCCATTTAAAAAGGGAATTGCCGCGTTGGTGATTCGGGACGGGAATGAGCATTCGACGGTGCAGTACGCTGAAGATGGTGTCAATTTCGAGATCGCTTCGATTACACAGATGATGCCAAATGCGGGAGGCCCGTTCATTCCCGATGCTTTCACGGACACCGAGTATGGGCGTGGGATCACGTGGGGCATTTCGCACTTCACGACGGTCACGACGTGGAAGCAAAACCACGCGGTGCTGACTCGCTTTGATTGTGATCTAAGTCTGGATCTCGATGATCCCGTGATGAAACGTTCGCACATCTATTGGAAGCCTGAGATGTACTATCGGATGGGGCTCACCAAGCAGCAACGACAACGTGCCATCGAGTCGACCGAAAAACTGAATCAAGAAGCCGAAGCAAAATGATCCATCCAATGAACGATAATTGCTATCTGTTTCATGCCAATTCGCCATCGTTCGGCTCCGAGAGATTGTCTTTTATGTGCCGAATGACCGGGATCTTCTTGTTGGCAGTTGTGGTCGGTTCCGTTCTGTTGCCTCTCCGCCAAGCTCACTCAGATGAGAGCGGCGAGGAAGCTAAAACGCACGATGTCGTGCTGATTGAAATTGAGCCGGAAACGACCCGCGAGATTGAGGGTATTTCAGAGTTGGAACGTCGGCGTTACTTCAACGTTTGCGATCCAGGTACTGGTTTCGAATCACGTGTAAAGAACGACGAGATGTATGAATACCTCGTCGACGAACTTGGGATATCGTTTGGTCGTCGTTTAGGGGTGGTGAAGTATCCTGCAAAATCAATTCCTGAGGACCCGGTTCGACCAGGGTATCCGGATATCTCGCGTTTCAGACGTGAGAAGGTCGATCCGCCTTCGGAGCGCATGGCGCGTGACTTCGGTGATCGGTTGGACGTTGCCGCGCATGGGCAGCACAACGCGTTCCCTGAATACATGGGGA
Organism: Rhodopirellula sp. JB044; assembly: GCA_043101355.1. GTDB lineage: Bacteria > Planctomycetota > Planctomycetia > Pirellulales > Pirellulaceae > Rhodopirellula. Next base: position 4,497 of record JBICHZ010000204.1, on the reverse strand, counting down.
AGTTCACCACCGATGAATCGGTGCGTGATCCCAAGCACGAAGAGTTCTTGCCAAAGAACATTGACGCTGCCGCCTACCTGTCGGCCGCAGTTTTGAAGTTTGGTTTCAACGATTTCGAACGTCCGAGCTACTACGAGCCGGTCAACGAACCGCATTGGTCGTTTCCGAAAACACAGCATTTGGCCGATTGGCACCTTAAGACGATGGATCTGGTTCATCGTGCAACGGCTTCAGTCAAGGTCGGCGGTCCGTGTTTGCCGGTGTGTTACTTCTATCGCAACAACTACGGAGCATTCAACGGGCTGCGAGAGTTCATCGACCGAACCGACGCGAGAATGGATTTCTATTCGTTCCACACCTATGACTACCTTCGATGGCGAGACGGCGAACTGCGAGGAAGGATCCAGTCGGGGGTAGCACTCGAAGGAACGCTCGACCTTGTTCAGAACTACACCGTCAATACACACGGCAAACATGTTGACGTGGTCGTGAGTGAACAAGGTGGCTACATCGGAAGCGACCCCAAAGGGGAATTCGATGGTGAATTCGTGGCGGGCCAGATCATGGCGGAACACCATCCCGATGCCGATCCGACGTCGTGGGACTACGAGATGAAGAAGCGGTCGGTCGTTTGCTTCGGTCACGTCAGCAGCATCATCGCGAATACGTTAGCGTTCGTCGAACACCCTCACTGTGTTCAGAAAACGGTTCCATTCCTATTGCCGAACACATGGAGTTGGGGGCCAAAATACTACGCTCAGTTGTACGTGCCCCGCGGCTATCAGGATCAGTCGCAGTGGGTTGAGACGGACATGTTGGCATACTTCAAGTTCTTTCGGGATTTGCAGGGCCGACGCGTGAAGGCTCTCTGTTCGGATCCTGATCTCCAGGTCCGAGCGTTTGTTGATGGCAAGAAGTTGTTTCTCGTGGTAAACAATCAGAGCTTCTCACCGGAGACCGTCCAGCTCGATGGTATCGATGCCGAGTCGGTTCATATCCGGCGATTTGGAAGGAAACGCGACTTCACCGTTTCCTACACCGAAGACACGATCGCATTGCCAAAACGACTCCGCGTCGCAGGGCGAGAGGCAATCATGATCGTTGCCGAACATGATGCTCCCATTGCACAGACGCGTCGGGTTAACGAGATCGTTTGCTACGGAGACAAGGTGGCTCAGCCCGTTGATGTCGCCGATTTTGTCGTCGTCGTTCCACAGGACGCCACGATTGACTACGCACAACTGCGGATCGGGCTAACACGCTCTCCCGAATCAGACAGAACGCCGACAGTTCGATTCAATGGAATGGAATTAGAGGTTCCGTTGGAAGATTGTGCCGAGCGTTTCGTTGATCGCGAATACGCAATGACCAAGTTGGTGGCTCTCGATCCGGCGATGTTGAAATCTGAAAATCAGATTTCAATCCGTTTTCCAGACGGCGGTGATGGCGCGATCGGAAGCGTCGTAATCCGCGCCGCCGTGAACAGCAAATAGGCACCTGACCCGGTTGATTTATTTGATGGGTGACTCCGCCATAACGTCGCACCAAATATCAGCAAGGCGATTTTCGTCGCCTGTTGGAGGAACGTTCTTCCATCCGTTTTAATCATCTCGTCGGTCACGAGGGTTCGCCAAGACGTGTCCTGGACGACTAAAACATCGAAGCCGAAAAAGCAAACTCAAGTTCAATTTCTTCATATCCTGCACCCGGCATTGAGCCAATCTCTGAAGGACGCCCCACAATGCTCCGTTCGATCGTATTGATCCTTTTGACCCTCGCGGGCGTGCATGCCAGTGCCGCCGCGTCTGACGACTTTTACCGGCGGTCGTTCAATAATGGATGGCGTTTTCACAAAGGGGAGGCGCCGGGGGCGGAGGCGGTTGACTTTGATGATTCGTCGTGGCGGCCGCAGCAATTACCGCATGACTGGGCGATCGAAGGTCCGTTTGATGTGAAGTACAACGCCCGCTGCGGTGGGTTGCCTTTTCATGGGACCGGTTGGTATCGAAAAACGTTCGCTACCCCAGCCGATTCCCAAGGCAAGGATGTGCTGCTTACTTTCGACGGTGCGATGTACAACGCTCACGTATGGGTGAACGGACAGTTTGTAGGGAATCGTCCCTATGGGTACATCGAGTTTCAGTATGAAATCAGTAAATATCTTAATGCTGAAGGTGAGAACACCATCGCGGTCAGGTTGACACCGGAGGACTTGTCGTCTCGTTGGTATCCCGGTGCAGGGATCTATCGCAACGTTTGGATTGACGTTCGAAAACCGACTCGCGTTGCTCAGTGGGGGACTTTTGTTACAACACCCGTGATTACGGATGACAAGGCTACGGTATCGATCGAAACATCTCTGCTAGGGGAGGTCGATAACGGCGAGGTTGGGATTGAGTACCAAGTCATCGATCCGTCCGGAGAAAGTGTCGGTTCTGCCAAACAGGCCGCCAAAGCTGAGAATCATGCGGAGATCGAAATTGAGAAGCCTGCGTTGTGGGACATCGATTCTCCTCATCTTTATCGTCTCGTGACGAAGGTCACCCAAGGGGATGAGGTCTTAGACGAGGTCTCCACCACGTTTGGAATTCGCGTTTTAGAGTTCTCCAAGGAAAAGGGATTCTCGCTCAACGGAAAGCACACGCGTATTCAAGGCGTGTGTTTGCACCACGATAACGGTCCACTCGGCGCGGTCGTGAACAGGCGTGCGATCGAGCGCAAACTGCAGATCATGAAAGCGATGGGTGTAAATTCGATTCGTACCAGTCACAACCCACCCTCCAATGAATTGCTTGAGTTCTGTGACAAGTTGGGCTTGCTGGTTCAGGTCGAGGCATTTGATGTCTGGATGAAAGCGAAGGTTCCTAACGGGTACAACAAGTTCTTCGCGGAGTGGGCGGAACGCGATATCAAGGACATGGTTCGTCGCGACCGCAACCATCCATCCGTTTTTATGTGGAGTATCGGGAACGAAATTCTCGAACAGTCGAGCAAACAAGACGGCAACCGGATCGCCAAAGAATTGAACGATTACGTGAAATCGTTAGACACGACCCGACCGACCACGTGTGGGTTTAATTGGTTCCCGGCACCTTATGCGAGTGGTATGGCGGCACAGGTCGATATTGCGGGAATGAATTACAAACCGCTCGCCTATGGTGAACAGGTGGATGAGTTTTTGCCGAATACTCCGGTTGTCGGTTCAGAGACATCATCCTGCACGAGTAGTCGCGGTGTTTACCATCTACCGATCGAAAAATATCAAACGCATGAGTCAAAACAGGTCACGAGCTACGACTTGATTGGTCCACCCTGGGCGTATCCTCCCGACATCGAGTTTGATGCATTGGAAAAGAACCCAGAGGTCCTGGGCGAATATGTCTGGACCGGATTTGATTACCTCGGTGAGCCAACTCCTTATGGAGGCAAAGACAACAGCACGAATGGTTACTGGAATGCGGACTGGCCTTCGCGAAGCTCGTATTTCGGAACCGTGGATCTGTGCGGTTTTCCAAAAGATCGGTTTTACCTCTATCAAAGTCAGTGGACCGACGAACCAATGGTGCACGTGTTGCCGCACTGGAATTGGGAGAACACAGAACACGACGTCATTCCGGTCTACGCTTATACCAATTGCGAGGAGGTGGAATTGTTCGTTAATGGACAATCCGCAGGACGGCGGATCAAGGGCAAGGATCTCACAAAGGTTCACGTTAAATTCAACCGGTATGAGAAGGATCACCTGTTGTCGAAATATCGTTTGTCCTGGGATGTGCCCTTCACTCCAGGATCGCTTCGAGTGGTTGGATACATCAATGGCAAACCTGTTGCGGAGAAGGAAATTAGGAGCGCCGGTGCGCCTGCCAAGATTAAGCTGATTCCTGATCGGACTGAATTGGCGTCGGACGGACAGGATCTTTCTTATGTGACCGTTCGGATCGAAGACGCGGACGGCAATCTGTGTCCGCTAGCATCGAATCTGGTTCACTTTCACGTCGATGGGAAAGGCTCAATCGCGGCGGTGGGCAACGGCAACGCGGCGACCACCGCTCCATTCATCGCCGATCAACGAAAAGCATTTAACGGATTGTGTATGTTGATCGTAAGGTCGACGGAGGCCTCGGGCGAGATCTCAATTCGTGCCGAGTCGGAAGGTTTGGTCACCGATCGTGTGTCGCTCTCTGTTCGATGAGAACTGTCCGATGAGGACTGTTCGATGAGAACTGTCCGATGTTCGGCCGAGAGCCGTTTTCATTTCTGAGTGTCAGGCGACGCGGTGCTGCCGTGAACAACACCCGTCGCTATGCCAAGCGAGAGTCGGTGTGCAGGGTGATTTGCGATGCGAGCCCATTCGCATTGTGATTGGCATTTCAAATTTTGTTTTACAAGGGTGCATTCGACGAAAACTGTCATGAAACATTCTCATTTAATTGCTGTCACGATTTTCATCGCGTTGTTATCTCAGTTGTGTTTGTGCAGCGCAGGCGAAACACGTGG
>JBICHZ010000203.1:0-7201 GCA_043101355.1 Rhodopirellula sp. JB044 | reverse complement strand
GCCAGGAAAAAACAATGTCGGATTCGGCGATGCAGGCGTTGTGGCTGCGTCGGGTTCAAACCAAGCCGGCGGACTTCTTGAAAGCGAAGTTCGCTTATCAAAACGCGGAGCAGTCTCAGCCGGAGGAAAAGTGATGGCTGTTGCTTTTTCGAGAGCTGTCGGTTGCCGAATACCCGTCGCGTTATCGTTTCTCGCATTGATTCATGGTTTGGCGGGAGGAGTTGGTTTGCAGGCGGCGGATCCGTTGAAAGCGTCGATCGAGAAAGAGGTCGCGTGGACGGGGCAGCCCGTACCTTTAATCATCACGCTGTACTCGCCGGGGCCTTTTGAGGGGACTGCCGCCTTTGATTTTCCCGAGTTGCCGAAGACGGCTATGATTGCGATAGGCAACCCGGTGGTGGGGAGCGAAGAGGTGGGTGACGATTCGTTTCTGACCCAACGGCATGAGTTCAGTATCTCGACTCAGCAAACCGGGACCGTTGTCCTGCCTCCGTTTTCGGTTCGCTTTCGCGGGAAAGAATCTTTTGTGGGTGACGCGAAGGATGTTGTCGCAAAGACGCCGAAGCTGCAGTTTGAGTCCAAACGTCCACCGGGTACCGAGTCGCTCGGTATCGTGGTGACGACCGAAAAAGTGGACACCCAACAGAAATGGGATCCGAGGCAATCGTCGGATTCGAACGACCCAAACCAGGTGCAGGCCGGTGATGTGATCGAGAGAACCATCACCCGCCGCGTGTCGGGATGCAGTGCGATGTTGTTGCCGCCGGTCGGGATACAGGCTCCCGAGGGAGTGCAGGTGTATTCTCGCGACCCGGTCGTGGAAGACAAAATTGATCGCGGTGAGCTGAAGGCGTCACGAACGGAGACGATCAAGTATCAATTTCAGCGAGCGGGGACGTTTACGTTGCCCGAGATCACGTTCCGTTGGTGGGATCCAAAATCCGAGAAGCTGCAGGAGAAGACGCTCGAAGGAACGACCGTTGAGGTTGCTGCACCGCCACAGCAAATCGCAGCGGCGGATGGGAATGCGGAGAAGAGTGGTGACGACAAGGACGCCAATACGATCCCCGCGTGGGCAGTGGCGTTTGGTTTGTTGATCGTCGCAGGTCTCTTGTATCGCCCCTTGAAATCCGCGTGGAATGCTTGGCAGGTGAAGAGCCGATCGCAAGAGTTGATGGTGGCACGCGAAGTTCGTTCGGCGTGTCGTGCCAATGATGCACCGGCTGCTTACGCGGCTTTGTTGCAGTGGTGCGGTAGTCGTTCGTCGGATGAACCGGTAACGCCGAGAGAGGTTTTCGGTGAACCGTGGGAGCGTCTGTCGGCTCATTTGTATGGGGCTACGGGAACGGCAAAAAGCTGGTCAGGCGAATCACTGCTCATCGCGTTCGAAGCGGCCCGCAAGCAACGCCAACGACGCACGCGATCGGAACACGGATCGGCACTACCGTCGCTCAATCCATGACGCGTTGACGCGTGTTCAGGATGTGTGGCGATGACGGTCTTGGTGATGCTCCTATTGTGTTTTGACGTCGTGCCGTGGGTTGGTAGCCATGCTGCCGTCACGAAGGCTTGTTTTGCAAGCAAAGTTGCCCTCGTTTGGTGTCTCACTGTTCGGCGGTGGTGTTCTATTCGGAAATGGGGACGCGGTTAATCGGCGAGAGTTTGTGTGACGACCGGATGCTGTTTTCCTAATAAATCGCGGGCAATCATGACACGGGAGGGCGATTCGAGTGTGTCGATTGCACGCGTGGTCCGGCGTGATTCTCGGGATCGCACTAGCCGTTTGGAAAAATATGGCGAGAATTCTTTGACGGCACAGTGACACATTCCTGACGGGGCGGCCTGGGAAACTAGCGGGCTGATTGAGGTGACCACAACCGATCAACAGCACGCGACCCATCTTCTGCAACTCGCCCGTGAAGGCGACGCGGAGAGTTTGGAACGTTTGTTGTCTAGTTACATCGGGTACCTGAAGGTGTTGTCCCATTCGCAGTTGGATCCGCGAGTTCGTGTTCGGTTGTCGGCGTCTGATTTAGTTCAAGAGTCGTTGCTCGAAGCGCATCGTGATTTTCCGAAGTTCGCCGGCACGACGACGGTGGAGTTCACCGGTTGGCTGAGAAAGATTCTCGTGCACAACGCGGCGCGGGCTGTCGAGACGCATCTGTTGGCGGCCAAGCGAGACCACCGACGCGAGCATTCGCTCGACACCTTGCGACGGGCCGCTGATGAGTCGCACGCGAGATTGGATTCGATGACGGCAGTTCACCGACGTGGTCCGGCCTCGGAGGCCGAGCACCAAGATGACCTCACTGTTCTTTCAAACGCTATCGAGAAATTGTCGCCGGAGTATCGCGATGTGATCGTGCTTCGTCATGTCGAAGGGCTCGCGTTTGCCGAAATCGCCGTTCGGATGGATCGAACGTCTGGCGCGGCGAGGATGTTGTGGATGCGGGCGATTGAAAAGCTACGTGATGCGATGAGTGATGAAAGCGGTGTGCAATGAAACCAATGACTGACCAGACATTAACTCTTGATTTGTCGAGCCTTCCGGCGGACGATGCTCTCCCGATCAACGAAGCCTGCACCGGTGACGGTTCGGAGGCGAAGTTGCAGGAAAAAATCGCCGAGCGACTCGATCAATACGCGAGTCTATTGGAGGACGGTGAGGAAACGGCCGCGGAAGCGTTCCTGCACAAACATCCCGAGTTACAGGCCGAGGCGGGCGGTCACCTCGAGAGTTTGCAATTGCTGTGTCGGATGTCGCGATCGGCGGCCAAGCCGGCGGATTGCGTGGAATCACTCAACCGGCCGCCGACACTCGGTGACTATGAGTTGCAGGGTGAAATCGGCCGCGGCGGGATGGGGATTGTCTACGAGGCGACGCAGTTGTCGCTGCGGCGGCGGGTGGCATTGAAGGTGTTGCCGTTTGCGGCGGTTCTCAACCAAGACCAGGTCGCCCGTTTTCGCAACGAGGCTCACGCGGCCGCGTCGCTGCATCATCCGCACATCGTTCCCGTTTACGCGGTCGGGTGTGAACGCGGTGTGCATTATTACAGCATGCAATTGATCAACGGCAATACGCTCGAACAGACGCTCGACGAACTGCGAACGATTAGTGGGGACTCCACCGTGGCGTCGGCCACTTCGCTCACCGAGAACGTCGAACCACCGAGCACGACGGTCGTCAATCGTGGTGGCACCACGACGCTCCGGTCGGTCCGCCAACGTGACGGTGTGCGAGCGATTGTCAAAATGTTTGTCGACGTTGCCGACGCGATCGACTACGCACACGAACAAGGTGTGATTCACCGGGACATCAAACCGTCCAACCTATTGGTGGATGCGGCCGGGAAAGTTTGGGTGGCGGACTTCGGTTTGGCTCGATGTCGCGATGCGGGGAACCTTACCGCGGAAGGGAAAGCGATCGGGACGGCGCGATACATGAGCCCTGAACAAATCATGGGACGTCCACAAGAAGTCGACCATCGCACGGACATTTATTCGCTCGGCATCACACTCTATGAGCTACTAACACTGCAACCGGCGTTCGGCGGTAGGTGTCGGCAGCGATTGATGGAGACGGTCGCGACGGAACCGCCTGTCGCACCACGACGAATCAACGCAGCGATACCGACGGATTTGGAAACGATCGTGCTCAAGGCGATCGCGAAATCAAAGGATGAACGATACTCGACGTGCGGCGAACTCGCCGAAGACCTGCGACGGTTTCTGAGCGGGCAACCGACACTCGCCCGTCGGCCGAGTCGCGTGGATGTTGCATTCCGTTGGGCCGTTCGTCACCGGGTCGCGGTGATGACTTCGTTTGCAGTCTTGTTGTTTGCGTTGGTCGGTTTCGCCGCCGCAACCACGGTGGTTTTGCATCACAGTCGACAAAAAGATGTGGCATTGGATCAGGCACGCCATCACTTGAATCAAGCTCATTCAGCGGTGCAGCGGTTCGGCGGTCTGACGGTCGATCGGCTCAATTCGATCGAAGGTACCGGCGAGTTGCAGCGTGACTTACTGACCGAGGCACGCAATTACTTTGTTGATTTCGTGACGTATGCGTCGGACGATTCTCGGTTCCGCGGTGAACTCGCCAAGGTGCAGTTCTTGTTAGGTGCGACCGAATGCCGGTTGGGGACCCTCGAGGCCGCCGAGGCGGCGTACTTGTCCGCCGCGGAAGGGTTGCAGGCGTTGGTGGAGGAAGGTGCCGCCGACGTTCAAACTCAGTCCGACCTCGCATTGTGTGTGCACAACCTTGCTGCGTTGCATAAAGATACGGGGCGATACAAAGAAGCCATCGCCGAATATAAACGTGCCACCACCCTGCATGAACGAGTGATGTTGCAGACGGGCGTTCCGCACGAAACGGTGGCGAATTGGGGAGCAACCCAGACCAATTATGCGACGTTGTTGTGGGAGAGCGGAGAATCGCGGGACGCCATCGGACGCCTGCGTGATGCGGAGGTTGTGCTCGAGCGTCACCTCGACGATCAGGCAACAAACCGCCACACGCGGCAGCAACTGATCGAGTGCCGCAACACGCTCGCCGGGTTATTGATGGACGATCATGCCGATGAAGCCGAGCGTTTGTTAGAGGAGAACATTGCATCTTTAGCAGCAACAGAACGTTTGGAAGAGACCGAAGGTTCGTTTGGGTCGAGTGCTGCGGCACTGACACCGGAGTGTCAATTGGCGATCGCTCAGAGCAACTTGGCGTCGCTGCTCGGCAAGCAACAGCGAATCGAGGAAGCGATCGAGTTGACTCATACGTCGATCGGCACCTTTCGCGATGCGATGCGGCGACGTCCGGAAGACACCGCGTTGCAACAGCAATTGGCGATCGCACAAAACAACTTGGGGCAATTGCTATGGAACCAGGGCACGAGTCAAGATGCCCGCTCGGCATTCTTGGAAGCGGAGAAAGGCTTTAAAACACTGTGTGAATCGCAGGCACAGGAGCCTCAATTGTTGAGTCGGTTTGCCGGCGTGCTGCATAACCTCGGCGTTCTCGACCAAGAACAGGGACAACTCGATAGTGCCGTTCAGCGGCTCACCGAGGCGATGGAATATCAAGCGTTAGCCGTCCGGATGTCTCCGTTTCATCAAGGTTATCGCCAATATCTCGAACGACATAACGAACTACTTGATCAGATCCTGCGTCAACTCAAACAGAAAACCGAAACGACGCAGAAGTCCGTCGGCGGCGATTCTCCGCCGACGTTGAAGACACAAGCGGCGTCATGCAAGGAACGCGAATATGTTTTCTCATAAAACGAAAATTCGAAGTCGGACTCAATTCCGGAAGCGTCGATTGCTCGAGCGATTGGAAGGGCGTCTGATGCTGGCCGGTGATGTCAACGTCGGTAATTATGTTCTGGGCGCCGCCGCGGTGTCGTCGGATCACTGCGAAACGAATCCACCCGCGGTTTACCAGGACGGCAGTTTGTCAGACGGTCTGGATAACCAGGATGATTCCGCAGTCGAAGAGAAGGTTATGGATCTCGGATCCGATCAACCTGTCTTGGAACATCCCGATGTGGATGTAGGGGAGACCGCCGATCCGGAAGACTCATCGAATGATGTGGACGTTGATCTCGACGTCGACGATCAGGACGACGATGACGGGTCGACGACGTTCGTGGAAACCCAATTCTCCGATCCGCAGGAAGTGCATGCGGATTCGGAAGCAGATGATGGAGACCCGAGCATCGATCCGATGATCGTCTTGCATGCGATTGACACGCAGGCGAGTAAAACCAAAGGGAGCCCCGACGCAGGTTTGTCGGCTTCGCTAAGAGCCAGCGAGTTGGAACGGTTTCGTTACTTCGCGGAAGGGTCGGTCGATGAGCGGCCTGAGGATGAGTTGCTCAGTCGCGAGCCGCTTCACAATCACCTGCGGCGCGACTCGTTTGTCGCAATGTCGTTGCTCGAACCGAAACAAGCTGACGTCCAACCGTTTCCCCCGCGTCCTTCTGCCGAGCAGGTCGCCAGACACGACGTTGTGACGCCACAACGTGCTTCCGAACCGGGACGCGAGTCAACAGGGCGGGGCGTTCGCGTGATGGATCGCATCTTCTCTGCTCAGCCCGGAGTGGACCAATGGGCAGTTGCGACCCTGACCGACGAAGCGATCGCGGCTATGTTTACGGTGGAGTCTGACGCAGCCGATGATTCGGTGACGCGGCAACACGCCGATTCGGTAGCGAGCATCGATCGGAAAGTGACACGAGAAGTTTCTGTAGCATACGACGGGAACGTAACAACCGCAAAAGACACTCAGTCACAACAGAAGTCAGGGGTTCAGTTTGCGGCAATCGTGTTCATGTCGACTCTGCTGACGCAGCGCGGAGGTTTCTTCCATGTGCGAACGGATCCTGTCCGGTCATCCGAAACCACAACCAACAACACCGTCTAGGAGAAAACAAACGATGATATGTCAACCGCTGACGCGAATGATCGCGTTGCACGCGGTGGCAGGGATGTTCGCCGCGTCGACCGCCGTGCATGCTGTTGAAGTAGGCGTCCCGTCTGAAATCGTTCATGAGATCGATTCTGGGATCGCGCAACCGGAAATCGGCGATGAACGCAAAGGCAATGGGGCCAATGAGCCTGGCGGTTTCGTTGAACCGAAGGAGCCACCGCCTGGCCGAGGACCAGGGCACGCGCACTTCGGCAATTGGTATCTCGGCGTGTATGGGCACTACACCGACACGGGCCATTTGTTGACGCAGGTCTACACCAATACTGCGGCCGCGCGTGCGGGGCTCGAACCAGGTGATCGCATTGTTTGTATTAACGGTTACCAAATTGGTGATGTATTGGGACGTAGGTATCCGCTCGATCGGTTGCTCCAACGGCACGCTTCGCATCACGGTTGGGTTAGGCTATTGGTTCAGGATCGCAGATCGATGCAATTGATCAACATGGATGTTCAGTTGACCCGCGGGCAGATCCACTTTTGACGACATCAGGCTTGCTGGTGCGTTTTGCATATGAGGTAGCCGATGACTTATATCGACGTGTAGGATGGCGGCTGAGGAGTTCGCCAATTCCGGCTCTCCGTGCAGAATTGCGATTCCGGCAACAGCATTCCTGGTGGTGTCTCGCGATCAAGAACGAGATGTCATGGGCGTGGTTAAAGGCTTCAACGGTTTGTCGATCTGACGCCATGTAGCTCTGCCAAGTCGCCGATCAC
>JBICHZ010000202.1:0-9008 GCA_043101355.1 Rhodopirellula sp. JB044 | reverse complement strand
CGCATCGGTGTTTCCAAACCCGTCCGGACCTAACCACACACCTAAACGTCCACCGAATCCACTCGCCTGCTCAGCATAAGGCCCAAACCCGTCCGGAAACTGTTCTTGGAACTTGACCGTGTCCGGCGTGCCATAGTAGTGCGGAGCGTCAATCGCTCCGGCATCAAACGCGTAGATATCCAACGTCATGCCGTACTCATCCTTGAGCCATTGGAAGAACGCGAGATTCGCTTCGGTTTGCCCCGGGGCAGGCCCCTCGTTCGTGTTATTAATCCAAGTGAAATAATGTGCCCTCGAAGGCGACGACTCATCCGCACCGGGGTAGACGTCTTCACCAAAAATGGGATCGTCCGAAAACAGCAAGGCGATCGCTGCGGCAAAAACGACGAGCATACGACGATTCATTTCGTTTCCATGGAAAGCTGAGCTTTGATACGGCCCGCTGAGCTCGAGACCTTCTCCCTCGATCCGGCGGGTGTTTTCAACCGGTGCCGATCGGCTAGTCAACACACTTGCCAACGGCACCGCGCACAAACGGTCAAAGTTTCATCTGATCGTCTGTGTGTGGCATCCGTGATATCCACTCGATCGCGAAATTCAATGCCAGCCCTCCTGCAGAAGCTGAAAAGGGTGCCACACGCATCGTTATAGGGAGCTTGTGGAAACGCCTGAAATCGCAGCCGACAAAAGCGATCAGACGCGCACAAACAAGAAGTCTGCCTCCGACAATCAATCGCCACCGTGACCACGCGATCACCCCGACGTGTCTAGAGAAAACCAAACAACAGTGACAACAGAACCGTTCCAATTGCAGAAACAATAATCGAGCCAATACAGCCGAGTCGGTTAGAAAAGAAAGCGAACATTTTGCAGGCGATTAACAGAAAGAGAATTGGGAAGCGAGCAAACGCCTCGTCCCTCACGAGAAATTCGGGGCGTTTTCGCTTTTCGTTATCACAGCTTCACTAACACAGCTTCACTGCCCACAACGCTCGCAATTCTTGTTCCAGATAAACGCTCTCTTCAGCCACGCTCGCGCAGCCGACTCCAACGCGGTCAATCGCCAACGGTGACTCTCCGGAGAGTGATTGCAATCCGCAATTGCCTTCATTCGAGTGCACCAACATTTACCCTACCACCAACGACCAATGTTCTCAGCAAATCCTTTTCCCCGCTGTTCCTGATAGAAATCCCGGAATCCCTACCGGGCGATTCCTCCTGAAGACGATACCCAATGAGATCCTCCATGGTTGTCAGGTCGATCCTCGTCGCGGTCTGCCCCGGTTGCGTGAACCGCGGGTCGCCCACGATTGGCTGAGTGTCGGAAGGGTGAGGATCAATGTTAAAATAGAGATTGTTGCGGAAAACAGTATTGATGCCGACGGCTTTTCTCCCCCACTGCCCAGCACCTTCAAAGCAGAAGATATTGTTTTCGAATCGCGTGTTGACCGGGGTGCGTCCGTTGGCGAAGACTTCGACATCTAGCCCCGCGCGAACGAAGTGCGTGTTGTTGTAAACGTGGACGTTCTCCGCCTTCCTCTCATTCTCAAATCCGTAGAAGTAGATGCCTTCACGGTCATTCTGGCTGATGTTGTACCGGATCACGACATTGCGGGTGGGGCGTTTCATGATCCCGCAAAACCAATTGTTATCGTGACTGTAGTTGTACTGAATGAAGGTATTGACGCAGTTGTAGTCTGCGTCAATACCACCGCGATCGATCCCACCTTCGCCTCGGTTCCCATACGCTTCGTTGTATTGGATTTTCATGCCGTCGGTGTTGAAGCAAAAAATGCTGTGCCCCGTGCTTTGACGGCTGCTGTTGGCCAGCGTGTTGTATTCATAGACCGCGTCCTTGCTGACCCGAGCGATGACATTGTTACGTCCGGTCGAATCGACGCGGTTGCCCGCGACGTAAACACGTGTCCAAAGATTCCGGCTTTCATGACGCCCCGGGAACAAGCGGACTTTTCCACATGACGAGTCATTGCCGATCCCAACACCACCCACGTTTTCGACGACATTGTTCGTAATACGCAGATCATCGAAGGTCGCGGATCGGAGTTTGCGAATATGGACATGGATTCCCCCACGTCGTTTTCCAGCGACCATGCCGTTAACGTCGTGAACGTAACAATCATCGATGTAAACGTGTCGATGCACGCCTTCTGTTTCATCCGCGAGCACATAGATGCCGAACAGATCGCCCTGGTCTTCGTTCGTGCCGTTAGTGTTCGTAATTTCCAATCCGTCGACTTCCCAATAGGACGGCTCTTTCAGCAAGAGCCCTGCGACGTGTCGACCCTGAGCATGAATAACGGGACGCCTGCCCTTGCCATAGGCCGTCACACGAATCGGCTTTCCTTCGACTCCCTGGCCAGTCGGTGCCAACATTCCAGCGAACGTTTGTCCACTTTTGAGCAGAATGCTGTCACCGGGCCTCAGTTCAATCGAGCTGACTTCATCGAATTTCCGCTGAGTATCGACTCGGTATTCGGCTGCTTGGCCGATGCTCGATAGCGTCAAAAGGCAAATGCTGATGTAAATATTTTGGCGTATCATTCGTTTGAATTCTGTGACAGGCACTAATAGAAGATGAATCAACGGGTCGGTTCACTCAAACCCTTCGGGTCGCAACTCGGCAGATCTCACGTGAGCCACAACGGCACTTGCTGCGTCACATCTTCGATGTCGATGGCAACCACACCGAGTAGTTTGAGAGTGTAGAAAATAAACGTTGATAGTATCCACAAACTTCTCCCACGGTTGCTCATCGCGTAGGTCGTGTGCTCGCGTTAATAGCGAATAGCGGGTCTGACCGGAGCGGTCCATCGATTCCAATCCTAGATTATCGAAATTGGAGATGCGATGCTCACCGGCCATCCAGAACACCATCGATGCATGTGGCCATGCGATCGGCAAACACGGTCTTAAAGAGGAGGTTGGCTCGCAAGCACTTGCAGTGCCTCCAGTGTACGAATCGATTGCGTTTCATCCAGCATGAGATATCGATCGCGACCGCTGTTGTCTTCTTCGAATCGGGTGACCCCATCACCAGCAACCGTGACCGAACCCCGTGGCGACAAACCGAAATAATCTCGATCAGGCCGCACCAACTGTAAAACGCACGTCAAATCCCATGTGGGCCGGTCGTGTGGTGGTGGGTTGTAGGCGACGTACGCTTCGGAGAGCGGATGATGCATCACATACCCGTAGTCTTGCTCAATGCTTTGATGGGGATAACGCAGAGCGATTCCGATCTCGTACCCACTCCAAAGGATCGGCGTCGGCCATTCCTTCGACAACTTCTGCGCCGACTGCAAGTCCTTGATGACGTTGTACTCCTTGTGCTCGTACAACACTCCCTGGGCGTTTCTGATCTTTGTGAAGGCCCCCGCCATCACGCTGATCATTTTCACTTTCCTCTCGATCAGCTCGCGGCCTGTGAATGGACTGATATCGTCAGCGGGAGCGTCCAACAAATTAGCGAGGTTCGTCGAAAAGCCAACCTGCGCGATCACGACACTGTTGTCTTTTGCGTCAGCGAGTGCTCGGCGAAGAACCTCGATCGCATCAGGAGCATCACTACCGCGACGCAAATCATGTGCGAAACGATCCTCTTGCTGATCCCGCACTTCGGCCAAACCGTTGAAGCGTCCCTCGTGAGGTGTCACACCACTATGACAAACACCGATAGGAATGTCGCCTCGACCATAGAAGGTGTTGATCGCATCGGCGAATGGAGCTGCCAACTCATGGTCCTTGGTAATCGTGACCGCCAACAACTCGCATTCCCCCCGGGATTGCAACGCATGAAGCACGCCCATCGCGAGCACATCATCAACATCGTTCCCAAGGTCCGTGTCAAAGATCAGTGGAACCGGCGTATCGGCGCGAACCACAACACTTTGCCCAACGACGATAGCAATCCAAAACACTGGTATCGCGAATAAACGTTTCGTTCGAGGCATGACAACAACCAAGGCAGGTGGGGAGAGATGGAAGGGGAGCAAAGGCCCAAGCCTTCACTCGGATTCGCAAATGGAAGCCGAGAAACATCATAGCCGATCGATGGCTCCCTTTTCTGAACTGGATGACGTATCCTGCGCCGAGTTGTGCCCACCTGATCAATCGTTCAAAATGTGACACCACAATCGCCCGATTCAAACGATCAGCGTTCGCCGATACCGTATCGTTGGCCTCGAAAGTAACGTTGCCCGGTTGCCCGCGAATCACCTCTTGAGCTTCCCGTCGAAAGTCATATGCGAGTTATCTTGAACGGCAAAAAGGCGGGGCTCGCGAGCGTGCGATCCGCTATCGAACGTGCCCGCAACGAATTCCCTGTGCAGGTGCGTGTCACCTGGGAAGCCGGAGACGTCCACCGGTTGGTAGCCGAAGCGATCAACGAAGAATGTCCGCGGCTTGTCATTGGCGGCGGAGACGGATCGGTCAAAGAAGTTGTTGACGCCATTCTGCGACAACCACCAGATCAAAGACCGCAGTTGGGCATCCTACCTCTCGGCACCGCGAACGATTTCGCGACGAGCTGTGACATCCCAATCGACTCGCTCGAAGCGCTTCGTCTCGCCCAACATGGTGATGCCCACTGGATCGATGCCGTTTCCGCAAACGACGAGTACTTCATCAACATTGCCAGCGGTGGATTCGGTGCCCAGGTTACCGCCAACACTCCGATCCCTCTCAAGAACTTTCTCGGTGGTGGAGCATACACGCTTTCTGGTTTAGTACAGGCACTCCACTTCGAACCCTATGACGGAGAAATTCGCTTGCCCGGCGAGAGCATTCCTGGCAAAGTTGTTGTGGGAGCGGTTTGCAACGGCGCCCAAGCCGGGGGTGGCCAACAAATGGCTCCTTCGGCACGGATCAACGATGGCATGTTAGACGTGGTCGGACTGCTCGACTTCCCGCCGTCGAGTGCCAAGCAAGTCCTCGACGAACTCATGACTCCGGATGTCAGCGGAACCTACGTCAAGCGATTCAAAGCACCTTGGGTTGAGTGGGAGTCCGAAACGACAATGCCCATCAACCTCGACGGAGAACCCATTCGCACCAAAAAAATCCGCTTCGAGGTTCAACCCAACGCGTTGCAACTCATCTTGCCTCCGAACTGCCCGATGCTCGACACCGGACCTTCGCGTTCGTCCGACTCAGTGGGCAGCGTGTTCCCCGAATAACGCATTCAGCGAATAACCGTCGCTCCCGATTTGGTTGGCAAACGTGGCAAGACGATGTCAGGGAAACGCCCTTCGAGCGATTGCATAAATGACTCGAGATCGGCCACCTGTTGATCAGTCAACTCTTCATCGACTTGGGTGATCGCCATCACCCGAATCGCGTCCGCGAGAGTCTCCACCTGACCGTTGTGAAAGTAGGGTGCCGTCACCGTGATGTTGCGCAGCGTCGGGACTTTGAAGTAATGGTCGTCGCCCGGATCTCCTGACGAGGCAGATCGCCCCTTATCGGAAACCAAGTCATACTTCTCGATCAGTTCAGACTCGGTGAAACGAGGAAAGTCGAGAAACTCCGCATCGTCACCCGGCTCCCAACCGTTCAGCGCCGGTCCGTAGTGACATTCCGTGCAGCCGACAGACTCAAACAACTCCATGCCTCGAATCTGCGATTCACTCAGCGCGTTTTCGTCTCCACCGAGATAATGATCCAGTGGCGAATTGGGTGTGATCAAGGTACGTTCGAACGCGGCAATCGCTTCGACGGCGTTCGTGATCGAGACAGGATCATGCGGCCCAAAAACATCGCGAAAGGCCGTGACATAACCAGGAATCTTTTCGATCCGGCTGAGCACTTGATCGTGGCCCACCATGCCCATCTCGACATCAGCGACCATCGGACCTTTGGCTTGCTCTTCGAGCGTTGGCGCCCGACCGTCCCAAAACTGCGATCCTTGGAATACTGAATTCCATACCGTTGGCGCGTTTCGTGGCCCCGTCAAACCGTCGACTCCCATCGAGGTCGCACGAGCGTCATCGCCACCCTCCATTAAATTGTGACACGTGTTGCAGGAAACCGTCCCTGTACGAGAGAGTCGAGGATCAAAATACAGCATCTTGCCGAGTTCGATCTTCTCGGCCGTGTCACCGGACAGCGCTGCAGAGGTCGGAAGTTCGGCCAAGTCTTGAGCGTTTGAGCTAGGGCCCCCAATCACAACGACCAACAGGACCACGTAACAGACGGCAAATTTCCCAAGTAACGGTTTCATCGTTTAGACAACTCGCGGAGAGGAAAACAAAAAGCGAAGGCAAACTGCACGCGTCTCGCGGCCACCGCGTACCTCGTGCCTTTCGAACGATTGCATTTCAATGACCACCTACTGCTGAAACACACACGACAAAACCATTTATATCGTCACTTCTCGACATGTCCACATTCAAGCAATGCGGCAGGTTGACGCATGGAACAATCGAACGCCCCTGGGATGCTTTCGGACACGGTCTTCATGCGAGTAAAAAACGTTCGATCATGGCCGAGAACAAATCGAAGCATCGCAGAGAATGCAAGCTCTCGCAAATAGGCACACCCACCACTTTCGCTCTTCCATCGCCAACCGTGCCGAGAGAAAGATGAAAGGGTGCGAAAGCTACTCCGATGGCGCCTTCAAGCTGTTTAAAAATTGGAGCAGCAGTTCCGTTTGGCTGTCGCTAAGGTTCACAAACTTTCGCTTGGCGTGTGCCGCCTCACCCCCGTGCCACTTGATCGCATCGGTCAACGTTTCCGCCCGCCCGTCATGCAGATAGGGGGCAGAATCCGCGACGCCCCACAGAGGAGGTGTCTTCCATTCGCGTTGCAACGCGTCCCACGAGTGCTGACCTTTGCCCTGCGTATCGGTACGTGTAAGACTCCCCCAGGGAAACTGCGGCTTTTCGGGATAGTCAAATGCAACCCGCGTAGACATCACGGTCGAGACCATCGTGCTCAACTCGTTCGTACCGGACTGATTGGGGCCCGGTCTTCCTTTGCTGCTACGAGAGGGCCCGCGTTTGGAACGCCTTTCCGAATCGTAAGTCGATGCCACTCCTCGACCATACCGGTTTTGATACGCGTTTGATGACTCGGCTGATTGATTCTTGGTCCATTCCAACATCGGCGCCGGCAACGGGTCTTGCAGCTCCGTCCCCATGTCGTGCAACAACAAATCACTGTAGATCCCACTGGCAGGACGCAGGTCGCGAACGTGACATACCGAACATCCTACGGCATTGAAGATGATCTCACCTCGCCGCACCCTTTTGCGTTCTTCCGATGACAACACCTGCTTGGGCGGTGCCGGCAATTCGGCGACATATCGGGTCAGATCCGCGACTTGCGCGAGTGAGATATCGGGTGCCAAACTGCGGTAGCGAGGGTCAGCGGGATCATCCGCCTGCCGGGCGATCTCACCCACATTGAGCCCTAGCTCTGTCGCACAGGCCCCCACCACGAATCCAGCCAACGTTTCGACTTGTCCACGCCATCCATATTTCCCGGCGACTCGGCCCGTCACCCTCCCACCGGACGCGCGAGATTGCGTAAGAGCCAGCGTTCGCAATTGCCCCATGGAGATCTTTTCGATATCCCCCATGCCATACAGCGGCGGCGTATTGCGTTGACTGAGGTAGTAGTCGATCGATGCGGATCGGCCAGCAATCACCGGGCGTTTCGCAAGCACCTCGACGGTTCGTTCCTTCGGGCTGAACCACTCGGGAGCGATTCCCTCGGCCACGCCTATGTCCAATCGCTGACGAATCGTTTCATAGCCGGGACGTGCTGAATGGTCATGCACGACCGCGTGCAAATTCAACGTATTCGCAGTCACCAAACCGGGAAAAAGATCCATTACGGAACTCAACGCAGCCCCTCGATCACCGCGTCCCGCCGGTTCGTTCAGCAGCGGCGAGCGAGGGTCAATAGCGAGCGTGGTCACGTTGTGCTCCACCCCCGACGCACCACCATTTGGATGGCATTCGGCACAAGAGACCGCGTTGTACAGCGGCCCCAATCCATCGGCAGGGGACATTGACCCTTCAGCAGCAAACATCAACGCCGGATCGCCTCCCCTGTCGGGCCGCCCCGGGTGGGGAACTCGCTGTCGCCCATGCCTGCGCCCTCGATCTTTGAACCGCTCTCGATGTGGCATAGGACGTATGAAATCAAATTGTTCGATCGGGGACGCTCGCTCCACAAACTCCCACTCACGTTCAAACAACTCTCGGCCGTCGTCTGGATCCTGTGCCGACGCGATGCAAGTCATAGAAATCCACAGAACCACCGTCACCGCCAATCGAAACGGGTACCCGCAACCCATCGAACATCCCCCGGCATTGATTCAAAAGAAAAGGTCTCGAGCGAAATGCACACTCCCACACAGTAAAAGGACGAAACCCATCCGAAGATGCAACGCGCGGCCCCAACAACTCACCCTCCGGCGCTTCACGAAACCGCATCATGCTCTCGCATGCGAATAGGATCGCGAACAAGAAAGGCCCCAACCCACCCATGCCCAAATACCTGCAATCCACTACCCTCGCGCACAAAACACCACAACAGCTAATTAGTGCGTGGCCCTTTTTTCAAAAGCAGCATTTTTCGCACTAAGAAATTATAAAGCTACACAACGATGCATTTCGTGAGATTCCCCACCGCTACCTCTCCCTAAACCCAACCTGTCTCCCCTCACCTCGGCCACCTCATCATCGACATCAGCACATGCTCAAAGCGGGCAAGCCTTCGCGATCTGACAACGCAAACGAGACCACCGCTAAACAGCGTTTTTTGGTGTTTGCAACGTTCCTAGCTTCGTTGTGCGCACCGACCTGATGACGCAACGATGTATTGCAATCGAATTTCTCTGCTCGCATCTATAGTCACTCGGCAGTGCAATAAGTCGTTGCTCCAGTTCACTGACGTTGGCCTTCGCCCCACGAGTTGAGTCAACGCGTTCTGAACACCACGAGGACGACCTGCACGGCGTAGAGCAATTCCGCTCGTTTCGA
>JBICHZ010000201.1:0-6244 GCA_043101355.1 Rhodopirellula sp. JB044 | reverse complement strand
GGCTTCGTCGATTTCTTCACGTTTTTCGCTGTGCATCCGGACGATGCGGCTGAAGCGTTCCTTCTTGCCGGACCGTTGGTTGACGTAGGCGTCGCCCTTCTTGATCGAACCTTGGTAGATACGCATGAAGGTAAGTTGGCCGAATGGGTCTTCGACGATTTTGAACGCCATGCCGACAAATGGTTTGTCTTTGTCTGGCGTCAGTTCGATCTTCTTGCTTTCGTCCGAAGGGTCGCGACCGTAGATGTCACGATCGAGAGGGCTCGGCAGGTACTGCGTGATCGCGTCGAGCAGAGGTTGGACACCTTTGTTCTTGAACGCACTGCCCATGTAGACCGGGGTGGCACCGTTGAGCACGGCTTGACGCATGGTCTTGTAGATGAGGTCTTTGGAGACTTCTTCTTCGCTGAGCAGCAATTCCATGACTTCGTCGCTGTAGTTCGACAGCGAGTCGAGCATGTTCACGCGAGCATCTTCGGCTTCATCTTTGAGATCATCCGGCACGTCGCTGACGACGACTTTCTCGCCCTGTTCGCCTTCGAAGGTGTAGGCCTTCATTTCGATGAGGTCGACGACACCGCGGAAGTTGTCTTCGGCACCGATCGGGATTTGTGCCATGAACGCGTCCGCACCGAGTTTTTCGCGGAGTTGTTCGACGACGCGGCGTGGGTTCGCACCGGTGCGGTCCATCTTGTTGATGAACGCGAGACGTGGAATTTGATACCGCTTCATTTGGCGGTCGACGGTGATCGATTGGCTTTGGACGCCACCAACGCTGCAAAGATCCAGGACGGCACCATCGAGAACGCGCAACGAACGCTCCACTTCGACGGTGAAGTCAACGTGGCCGGGAGTGTCGATCAGGTTGATGTGGTGGCCGTCGTACTGAACGCTCGTCGCGGCACTGGTGATCGTGATACCACGTTCTTTCTCCAGTTCCATATGGTCCATTGTCGCGCCATCACCGCCGCCGCGAACGTCTTCGATTTTGTGGATCCGTCCTGTGTAGAACAGAATCCGTTCGCTCAACGTGGTTTTGCCCGAGTCGATGTGGGCACTGATACCGATGTTCCTGACTGTCTCCAACTTCATGCTACTTCACCTAAGCTGCCGCACGCTCGATCGCTGAAACCCCGGGATGCGACAAACGTGTGCATCTGGAAAAAACCGGTGGATTCGGAGACGAAAGCGCCTCGATCGTCGTGGTGTGGATAGTTAAGAATCAATTCACCGATGGGTGCGCGCGAATCGGAAATATCGCAAAGGTCCGCGTGAACGGAAAGGCCAAAACATGTAAAACGTTGAGACTTCGTCAGCAATTCATGGGCCGAGAGAGGTCGTCCCACCGAGGATCGCGATCATATGTCGCGTCGGTTTGATGGACTTTCCTCGGATTTCCCCGAAAAAACTGCTCTTTATGGTTGGCAGGGGCTCTTTCGGATGCCTTTAATGATTGCTTGTTTCTCGTTAATCTGGGAGGGATCCCGTTTGTCTCTCTAGTACTATCGCGACGCGATCATGACACGTTGGCAAATTCCTCTATCTTCGCGGCGGTGCCGCCGTCTGACCGTGGTGATGCTGTGAACGTTGAGGAACAGAGTGTCGAGGAACAGAATAATGGAACGCGTCAGGATACTCGTGGAGATCAGGGTTTCGATCTCGATCGGGCGGTCGGGCGGTTTCAGGCTCGGCTGAGCGAATCGCAGGTCGGCGAGGACGGTTTTTTTGAATCGGACGCGCCCCTCGTCGCGGTGGTGTTGGGCAGTGGGCTGGGTGGTTTGGCCGAGTCGATCGAGTCGCCCATGGTGATCCGCTACGACAGTCTTCCGGGGTTGGCCGGTTCGACCGCGGCGGGGCATCGCGGTGAATTTTTGGTCGGGTGGATGCACTCGGTCCGTGTCATCGCGATGGCGGGCCGCCTGCACGCCTATGAGGGGCATTCGATTGACCAGCTCACCCGCCCGATGGCTTTGATGGCGGCGATGAAACCGGATGCGGTCATCGTCAGTTGTGCCGCAGGCGGACTGAACCCCCGGTATCGCGTAGGGGATGTTGTCATCATCGACGAGCATTTGAGTTTGTTGCACGGGCAGATGGGAGCGTTCGGCAGTGATCTGCATCTGATGCGGAAGCAGTTCTCGGGCGAAAGTTGGTCGCAGCGTAGTTTTGCCAACGCACATCGGTGCGGACGTTCGACGTGTGACGATGCGTTCGTTCAGGCAGCCGGGCGGGCGGCCGTTGATGGTGGCTTTCGTTTGCAGTCGGGAACGTACCTTGCCGTGACCGGGCCAAACTACGAAACACGAGCGGAGTGCCGGATGATGAAACGATGGGGGGCGGATCTCGTCGGCATGAGCACGGTGCCGGAGGTTGCCTTGGCATCCCGCTGCGGGTTGCGAACCTTAGCGATCGGAGTCGTGACCAACATGGCAATTCCCGATGCGCCGGCGGTTGCGGCGCATGACGATGTGCTCGCGGTGTCGAATGCGGCGGGAGAAAAATTGGAGTTGATTGTCCGCGAGATTGCTCGATCACTCGCTGCAGAATAGGAGTCCTTGCGATGAACGAAGTTGAGTTGGCTGACCATTCGTTTGACCTCAGTGAGTTTCACGCGGATGAGTTACGTGATGCAGTCCGGGCGATCGAAGTTCCAGAACCAGACGAGATGTCGGATTCCTCGTCGTCGGTCGGTGAGCAGTTTCCTCTGATCGAATTGTCTGGGCTCAGCGGTCAGAGGGCGGCGTGCATGCGTTGGTCGCATCCGAGCCGAGTTCGCGCCGTGGGCGATCTAGGCGACTACGCGTTTGCGTGGTTCGGCGGAGTCGACGTGCATTTGGATGGGAACGTTGGCGACGGCGCATGCGAAGGAATGCGGCGCGGTGTGGTTCGAATTACGGGGAACGCCGGGTGTGGTTTGGGTGCGGCGATGACCGGTGGAACGCTCGCGGTGTACGGATCGGCGGGGCCGCGCGTGGGGGCCGCGATGCGTGGCGGCAGTATTTTCGTCCGCGGCGACGTGGGTGACGACACGGGGGCCGGGGCGGTCGCGGGAACCATCGTGGTTGGTGGTGATGCGGGGGCGAACCTTGGCGATGGACTTAATAACGTGACGGTGTTTCTGCGAGGCAGTGCGGAGTCGCTCGCTCCCGGCGTGATCGAGGCTCCGCTGCGAAAACGTGAAGAGGTGCGGCTCGGTTTGCTGTTGATGAGCGCCTCCATCCGAGGCAAAGCAGCGGACTTTCGCCGAATCATTCCGGAGGCTCGCTGGAACGCGGAGGAAGCGGGTGCGGGTGAGGTCCGGCCGAACTGGAGATAGTTGAGTTGGTTATTTTGAGATTTCTTAAGCGTGAAACTCAAAATAATTAAAGTTCCGCTTCCTCGCCGACTCATTGGGGTTGTGATCAAAGGTCCGGATCACCGACGATCCCCGTTCGCTGCACCCGGCGTATCGTCGCACGCATGAAGGATCATGCTGTTGCGATGAATCGACTTTGTCACGACAGCAATGCAAGGATTGTGTTGTTGAGACGGGCTCGAAACCGGGCGGCAGGACTCCTCTTCAACACGTCCAAGGAGGGACGAACACGTGCGATTCACCCCCAAAATTTCACGCGCTACCGTTGCATCAAACTGGTCCTCGGTGTTGCTGTTCGTGGTGGCAATCGGAACTTGCGGCGCGGTTTCGGCTGATGCGATTTTGCTCGAGTTCAGCTCGGCAAATTGCCCTCCATGCCGGGCGATGCAGCCGATCGTTTCGGAATTGATTGCACGTGGTGTCCCGGTTCGCCAAGTCGATGTTCGGTCCGAACCGCAACTCGTGCAGCGATATCGGATTCGCAGCACACCGACCTATGTCATTTTGCGAGAAGGACGTGAGGTCACACGTCTCGTAGGAGCGCAGACCGCCGCTCAATTGCGTCAAGCACTGCAGACGAGTCCGTCGGGGAAGATCGTCCCAACCAACAGTCAAATCGAAACACCGTCGCGACGCGCACCGAGCTTCGCCGACGCGAATCGCATACAGGAGCCACAAACTCGGTTGGCACCTTTGAACGCTCACCCGGGCAGCATGAACGCATCGGGGAACCGATCATTCCGACGCGAACAAGAGGAAGATCAATGGCGGTCGCTTGAGTCACTGACGTCGGCCAAGACGCCAAACATGGAATCGAATCGCGACGCGATGCGACGTCCTCAGGACGACGTCGTTGTCGAAGCGATGCCCAGTATCTCGTTGGCCGATGCGGTCGAACGAGCTCAGGCGGCGACGGTTCGTTTGCGTGTCTACGATGGTCGCGGTTACGGTGCCGGAACGGGAACGATCATTGATGTGCACGGCGAGGAAGCGTTGGTGCTGACCTGCGGCCACTTGTTCCGTGATGGAGAAGGCAAAGACAAAATTGAAGTCGACCTGTTTGTCGGAGGCGAACCTCATACGGTGACCGGTCATCTCGTCGACTACGACGCGGGCGACCGGGACATCGGGCTCGTGGCGATCCGTCCTGGAATGCCGGTCCAACCCGTGAAGGTTGTGACAGAGAATGACAAGATGAAAGTAGGCCAAACGGCATTCAGCTTTGGTTGCGATCGTGGCGATCCACCTTCGCGACGTGACACTCGAATCACCGGTGTCAATAAGTACAACCAGAACATTGGCGGTTCCAACCTCGAGATTTCTGGCGCTCCGATCGACGGTCGCAGTGGTGGCGGGTTGTTTGACGAACGAGGTGTGTTGATCGGGGTTTGCAACGCGGCAGACTATAAGTCCGATGTTGGTATCTATACCGGTCCGGGTTCGATCCACTGGCAATTGGACCGGGTGCAACTCTCACGTTTGTATCAGGCGGATCCCAACGAAGCCTTGGTCGCCAATCAAATCGCACCGAACCAATCGTTTGATCCGTCTGCTGCGGAGACTGAGTCTCTCCCCGAGAGCAACCAGTTTGCCAGTAACGTTGCTTCGGGAGCGAACGGTTCGGGATCGACGGCTTCCGAGATGATCGTCATCCTTCGAGATCGGGACGGCAATGTGCGTGAGCAAGTCTTAACGCTTCGCCAGCCCGACGCACACTTGGTTCGCCAAATTCGACAAGCCGCACGACGCTGACGTTCGCTACGGCGTCTCGTCGGCAACGGATGCAACTCGAAAGAAAGTCTCCGTTTGCCAAGCATTGGTTGCACAATGCACTGAACGTTTGATGATGTCGTCGTTATCTTTGTGTCTTTCAAACGCAAAACCGGACACGCGGTTGGGTTGAGCGACGGAGAGATGTAGCGACTGGAATCCATATGTTTTGAAGGACGCCGGGTCTCGTCGGAGCGTGTTGAAAACGTCTGGTAGTCGCATCGCAATTTCTTTGACGACGCCCTTCGCGTGCGTTATACAAGCAGTCGGAAAAGGGCTCGTGCATGAGGCGCGGCGTTCCAACCTCACGTCGATTCTCGATGTGTTTTCGGTGAGTGTCAGGCAGAAGATTAGACGAGTATTCTGTCGGCCTTTCGGATGAGCTTGTAGTGAGGGGCGGGCTACATGACCTATCGAGCAGTCGCGTGTTTTGATGGGTGGGACCGGCACGACTGTTCGTACCAGGAAGACCACAATGCGAACTTTGCCGTTGTGACTGTTGAGAGAGCACTCCGCTTCGTTGTTTTGAAGGCGGTGGTGGTTTCGGCGGTCATTTTCTTAATGGCTTTTGTCGTGGGCATGGGATCCTTTGCCAGCGAGATCGCCAAATTGGCACCACTGGCGGCGGTGCCGACGGAAAATCGTGAACATGCGTTGGTTGTTGCGTTAATCACCGATGATGTGTCTGTTGATTGGGCGACTCTGCGCGGAATTGACCGGGGTGACCGTACAACACCGCAACCTTGTTGGTGTGCTCAATATGCCGAAAAGTCCATAGCTAATCTTCCGAGCGGATTTCTGCATCCGTCGGCTCCAATCTACTTTCAGCACTGGCCGTTGGGGTTGCCCGCGGTATTGACGGGAGGAAAGAAATCGTCGGAGCCGGGCCGAGCATTCGTCGTGATCACTGACGGTCAATATCGCGTGTTGGAGTTGTCTGTCGGCGTGCCCGATGGCGACGATCTTTCGCGGATGATAGGCGATGCGGAAGATACACGGATGTGGATCCGGCAGTTCCCCGATCATCCGAAAGAGTTTGTAAAACAGATTGCCGATCGGAATCGCGAACGTGTGACTCGAATTTGGCGATTGGAACTCGAACGCCAATTGGAAGTGTTA
>JBICHZ010000200.1:0-9313 GCA_043101355.1 Rhodopirellula sp. JB044 | reverse complement strand
ACCGCACACCAGTCTGCCTGAACCCGCCGCCGAACAAGCATTCGTCGCGCCGTCCGAACTGTTCCAGCGGTAGCCGATACGCAGCACAGTCTTTCGTGGACCGACCGAGACCGTGCCGCGACATGGCCGTCGGTTTCTTTCTCAGCCGACCTATGCTCCGGCCGGTTCCACCGCGAGATCACCGGCCGTCGTGTCGCGTTCGTCAAGGCCGTCCTGTTCTTTCGTAGGCAGCCACAACGTGGAGACCACCGCGGCAACCACCAACGCGGTCGAGGTCCACATGCATCCCGGCAAACCCGCGTACAAATACGTCACGCCGGAAAGCAGCGTTCCCAACAGACGACCGCACGCGTTGGCCATGTAATAGAAGCCCACGTTCAACGCGACTTGGTCAGAATCCGTGTACGCCAAAATCAAATACGAGTGGACCGACGAGTTCACCGCAAAGACGATCCCGAACAACGCCAACCCGATCAGGATACTCGTCGTCGGATAAAAGTCGGTTTGAATCGCCAACGCCATCGCCGCAGAGACCAGCACCAGAGCGAACCCCCACAACTGCGCTGCGCGTGCTTTCGTGGCGACGCCGCCATCCCGGCGGATCATCCGCGGCGCGAACGCTTGCACGAACCCATACCCGATCACCCACGCGGCGAGAAACGCCCCCACCCCGGAGAAGCCCCACTCCAACTGCGACGCTAGAAAGATCGGCAATCCGACAACGAACCAAACATCGCGTGAACTGAACAAGAAAAACCGTGCGATCGAAAGCACGTTGATCTCGCGACTCTTGGCGAACAACTGAGTGAACTTTGTCTTCGCCTTCGAACGTCCCATATCTGCATCGAGCATGAACAGGGCGAGCAACAGGATCACCGCGAGCACACCGGCCATCGCCCATAGCGACATCACGAACCCGAGCCCAGACAACATCACACCACCGAGCAAAAAGCCGAGGCCCTTCAACGCGTTCTTCGATCCCGTCAGAATCGCGACCCACTTAAACAACGCTGTTTCGTTTTCCGCGGCCGAACCGCCTTTGACCAGCAATTTGACGGCACTCTTGGAACTCATCTTTGTCAGGTCCTTCGCGATCCCTGACAACGCTTGGCTCGTCATCACATACGCGACCGACAAACCGGCGGCCCATGTCGGCTGGACGAAAGACAGCATTGCCAACGCGACGATCTGTGTTGCGAGGCCCGCAAATAATGTGATGCGAAGCCCGATCCGCGAACCGATCCAACCGCCGAACAGGTTCGTTAAAATGCCGCAAAACTCATACAGCAAGAACAGAAACGCGAGACTTACCGGCGTGTATCCCAATTCATGGAAATACAACAGCACCAACATTCGCAACGCTCCATCACTCAGCGTGAAGCCCCAGTAGGCTGCTGTTACGAGAGCGTAGTTTCGAACGTCCATCTCATTCTCCTGAATCCGATCCGCAAACTGAGCGAATACGCCTGAGCCGTAAACAATGATCAAAACTGTCGGAGGCCGCTGAAGCGACAGCGGCGTTTGTAAACACACGTGACAGACCCTGCGTTAGCGTGTCTTCACGTCCAGGCAAAACCGCGTTAC
Organism: Rhodopirellula sp. JB044; assembly: GCA_043101355.1. Lineage (GTDB taxonomy): Bacteria > Planctomycetota > Planctomycetia > Pirellulales > Pirellulaceae > Rhodopirellula. The sequence goes on along the minus strand of JBICHZ010000200.1, from coordinate 7,729 downwards.
GCCGGAAGTGACGTCGCGACCTTCTTGACCAACTCCATCATGCGGTTGGCGTAGCCCACCTCATTGTCGTACCACGCGAGGATCTTCACCTGCGTTTCATTGACAACCATCGTGGACGGTCCGTCGACGATGCCCGATCGGATGTCGTTGGTGTAGTCCGCCGATACCAGGGGCTTCTCTTCGAAACCCAAAATGCCTTTCAAAGGACCATCGGCGGCCGATTTCAGCATCGCGTTGATCTCTTCAACGGTCGTTTTCTTCTTCAGCTCGAAAACACAGTCGGTCAACGATGCGTTGAGCAAAGGAACTCGAACAGCGAGCCCGTTCAGTTTGCCCTGCAGTTCCGGGTAGATCATCGTGATCGCTTTTGCCGATCCGGTTGTCGTCGGAATCAGCGAGTTCAGGCACGACCGGGCTCGACGCAGGTCTTTATGCGGGGCGTCGACAACGACCTGCGTGTTGGTCACATCATGCAGCGTCGTGATCACGCCGTGTTCGATGCCAATCCCCTCGTGGATCACCTTCACGACCGGCGCGAGACAGTTCGTGGTGCACGATGCGGCGGTGACGATATGGTTGGTGGCGGGATCGTACAGGTCGTCATTGCATCCCATGACGACATTCAACGCACCCTCTTTCACCGGCGCGGCCACGACGACTTTCTTGACGCCGCAATCGAAATAAGGATTGAGCGTCTCGGGCGTTCGAAACTTGCCGGACGATTCGACCACAATGTCAACGCCCATCTCTTTCCAAGGAACGTCTTGCGGCACGGCGAAGCCACTGACGGTTACTTTCGATCCGCCTACCGAGATCGCGTCGTCGTGCGATTCAATGCCACGGTCCCAACGTCCGTGAACGGTGTCGAACTCCAACAAATGAGCGCACGTTGCCGCGTCACCTTTCACTTCGTTGATGTGAACAATCTCAATCTCCGGCGAATCCCAGGCCGCCCGCATGCCGAGCCTACCCATTCGACCAAAGCCATTGATTCCGACTCGAACCGTCATCCGATTTACTTTCTTTTCGTGTCCGGGGGTTTGTTCTGTCGCTTAGACGTTTTGACGTCGTCACAACACTCTGCCGTCACGCACAATTCGGTTTGTCCCTGACAACAATCTTCGATCAAGAAACCCATCAGACAGTTGATGCCTCGTGGGTTCATTGAATAGATGATCGAGCGACCGTCCTTCCGCGAAGTCACCAACCCAGCGTTGGCGAGCTCTTTGAGATGAAAGGACAATGTCGCCGCAGGGATGCCCAGTTGTTCCGCGATCTCTCCCGCAGGAAATCCCTCTTCGCCCGCTTTGACGAGCATCCGAAAGACCATCAACCGCGATTCCTGTGCGAGCGCCGAAAGCGCCACAACGGCCTCATTTATTTCCATGGTTCTAAAACTATCCAAGCGTTCGCGAATTGTCTACCCGTATCGGCAGTCTCTGGTCACAGCAAGAGTCTGATCTTCGACAAAACATCGATTCCGTCGAAATCCAGCGTTTTGCGGACGTTTCTGCGATCTTGACAACACTCGATCGCCAATCGTCCGACGCAGGCCCATGTTAAATTAGCGTGAAGACCGGCGAGATCACAGCAGCCCGATGTCTCGTAGGATCGCGGCGACCTTCTCGCGTTCGGGCGGCAGGAAGCGATTGAAGGGCAACGCCGGCAGGTCGTTACAGATCCCAATTAACGACGCCGCCGACTTGGTGGCCTTGATATGACGCGAAGCGTATTTGCCGATTTCATAGATGGACTGAAACGCGAGAATCTTCGCCTGACACCTTGCACGCTCCTGCTCGTCACCGGACTGCAGCGCGCGATAGCAATCGACAAACAGCGTCGGTGCCACGTTGGCTCCTCCGTTGACTCCGCCGTCGCCGCCCAACGCGTGGGCTTCCGCCAACAAAGCCTCCGGTCCGATCAGCACGGACCAATCTGGACGAACCGACTTCAGCTCACATAGGCGTTTGAAATATTTCAAATCTCCGCTGCTATCCTTCACCCCGATGATCCGATCTGACTCAGCGAGACGTTGCAACGTCTCGATCTCAAACCAAACCTTGGTGAGCTGGGGCATGTTGTAAAGAACGACCGGCAAGTCAACCGAATCGACAACCTTCCGCACGTAACCGAGCAATTCCGTCTGCCCGGCGGGAAAGTAGTAGGGCGTCGTCAGCACCAAAGCCCGGGCACCACATTCCTGTGCGTGCCGGGCCAGTTCTACCGTTTCGACAAAAGCGGTGTCCGTGATTCCGACGAGAACGGGAATGCGACCGTTGATGATCCGCATGGCACGTTGGATCAACTCTCGACGCAACCGATAACTCAAACTCGGCGCCTCACCCGTCGTGCCGAGCAGAAACACGCCAGACACACCTCCGTCGATCACGTGCGTCAACAAACGCTCCAACCCGGCATCGTCGAGTTGGTCGTAGTCGGACAGTGGAGTGATCAGCGGGGGAACGATTCCGCGTAAAGAAAGAGTCGGTGTGGGCACGTGTAACAATCGACAGGAGAGGTGGCGGCAGAATTCAACGCGAACGTCAGAACCGAACGTTATCGCGCATTCTGCTCTGCCGATCTACCGGTGCCTATGATTGCTGAATTTGAGAATGCGGCTGCTAGGGTCCGGCACGGTCAACGTGATCGCACATTTGGTTGGCGTTCAAACGCCGTATTCCCGTTGCCGGATCTCCTAACAGCCTGTCGGCATTCCCACCGCAACTCTTGCGACGTCCAATCAATTGCCGAGCGGCCTGGATTCGCTCGCCAATGGTTCGCCGCAAGATACCGATGGTGGCGTCATGCCGACACTCAATGGTGGACCGTACTGTCTCCCACCGGTTGGTCCTGGTGAGGCTCGCCTGCTCCTGATGCGACCTCGGCATCATCGGTCGAAGGTGGCGATTCCTTTTGCTCGCTACGCGCCCTGGCGAGAAAGCCGTTGATTTCTTGAAGGGTATCGAGCAATTGCTCGGGATCCGAATTCGCGACCGCCAACTCGCCGTTGCGAGCCATTTCCGAGAGTGGATCGAGCCCGACCGAACCGCCTGTTCCTTTGATCCAGTGCAAACTCCGCGAAACCTCCTCGAGGTCTCCGGCGTCGTTCGCCTCGAAAATCCCGGGTAGTTTTTCGGACACGCGATCCACGAATTCACAGGCAAAGCTGCGCAACCAATCATCCGGCAGCACTGTTTCGCTGAATCGCCAGTCGCGTTGTTGCGTTTTGGCGGTCGCATCGAATTGCGTCGAACGCATCACGGGGGACGTGTTCGCTGTGGTTTTACATCCGACCGAACCAGACGACCCGCCACTTTGACGGTTCACCTCGCCGGTCGATGCATCGTGGACCAGATTCAACAACGCGTTCAGGTCAATCGGTTTGGCGAGGTATCCGCTACAGCCTGCTTCACGGCACCGTGCCTCGTCGGCCTGCATCGCGTTGGCGGTAATCGCGATGATGGGTTTCCTGAACCCGATCGCTCGGAGTTGGTTCGTTGCGGTGTATCCGTCCATGACCGGCATCTGCATGTCCATCAGGACCACGTCGACTTCGAGTTGATTTGACACCAACTGCTCGATCGCCTCGTTTCCATTCGACGCGGTATAGACGACTCCTCCGGAATCTTCCAACAGCAGCGTGATCAGGTTGCGGTTCGTTTCACTATCGTCCACAACGAGCACGCGTGTACCGGGTAGCGATACCCGGGCGAACTCTTTCTGGACACCCTCTTTCGCCATCACCATCGCGTCGTTGGGTGACAACAATTCGGCTCCCTCGACAGTCTCGATTGGCAGCACGAAACTGAACCGCGTGCCGACATCGAGTTGGCTCCAAACCGTCAATTCACCACCGAGCGCGTCGGCGAGTCGTTTACTGATCGCCAGACCGAGCCCGGTGCCGCCGTACTTCCGCGTTGTCGATGTGTCGGCTTGGGTGAACGGTTCGAAAATCTTCTGCAACTGCGTCGGGGTCATGCCTGTCCCCGTATCGTTGACCGACACAACAAGGTGTGTCGGCGATTCCGCGGGCCCGTGGGTGTCCAGCACGATCGAAACGCCGCCCTCGTCGGTGAACTTGATCGCGTTGCTGACGAGGTTGCTGACAATTTGTCGGAACCGTGTGGGATCGCTGATCATTTCCGAAGGTACGGGAGCGTCCACTTCAATCCGCAGGTCGATTTCTTTTTGAATCGCTTTGGACTGCAGCGAAGTCACGACTTCACCGACCAAGTTCGACGGGTTGCATGGCATGAACTCGGGAACAATCTTGTCTGCTTCGATTTTTGAAATATCGAGAATATCGTTGAGCAGGTGGAGAAGGTGCGTTCCGTTGGAGTGAATCGTTTGCAGATGCGAAACCCGACTCTCCTCGTCGGTCACGACACCCCGCAGCAACAACTCGGTGAAGCCCAAGATGCCGGTAATCGGCGTTCGAATTTCGTGGCTCATTCTGGCTAGGAATTCGCTCTTGGTCGCGTTGGCTTCCTCGGCCGCCTCTTTAGCAATTTCGAGCTTGTCCCGCGTCGCTCGCAACTGGCTCGCTGTCCGCTCGAGTTCCCTCGATCGCTGCACGACGGTCATCGTGCGTTCATGGATTCGGGCCTCGAGAGTTTGGTTGAGTTCCTGCAGCTTTTGAAAACTGTCGGCCTTCTCTAACGCAGCACCGGCGGCAGACGTTAGGTAGTCAGCAATGCGGACTTCGTCGTCGTCAAACAAACCCGAAAAGCGTTGGTTGGTCAGGTACAGGTGCGCGACAACCTCGCCGTTGATATCGATCGGGCTGCACAGAAACGTACCTTCGCGGACCGACGTCACACCCCGTTCGGAAATGTTCTCGACGTCGCGGATCACGGTCGCGTGGGTGCTACGTGATTCGGCGACGATTTTCTCGTCATAGAGTTGTCCGGGTGGGCTGGTTAACGGAGCATCACCCGGTGCTGTTTCGAAGACGATGAAAACGTTCTCACCGCGGAGGATACGTTTCGCCGCATTGCAAACCTCAATGTGAATATCGTCCGGCACAACAGTCGTCGCAATCCGTCGTCCCGACGCGAGCAAGGAGTCGAAGCGGTCGTGCAGCGAGAGCGAAGCCTGCTCGTTGACGAGGTCTTTGGATTGCCGCACTCCGGCGAGCAGATCCAACGCGGCTTTGTACTCGGATTCGTTGTACGGCATCGACTGATCGATGCAGAACTCGCACATTTTAACGACTGACAGAGCGTGTTCTACCGTCGCGTCTTGGCGGGTCGCCTCATCAACGCTGCGATGATAGAAACTCATCGCCAGTTTTGGCTTTTCCGCGATGGCGTAGGCCGCGGCCAGCTCACGCAGTGCGTGCGGCAATTCGTTGGTGTAGCGATTGGCGATCGCGACCGCCTTCTTCGCTGCTTTGATAAGCGCGGCGATGTGCTGGCGCCGAGCCTTTCGCGTACGGCATGGCTTTGTTTCGAATACACGCCGCATCGCCGAACACAACCATGCGTAGCACGGACTGATGTACGTGTTCTCGACAGACGCTTCTTCGGCGGTCAGGATTGCCTTTTGAAACAGGCCGACCGCGTTTGCGTAACGGTCTTGGTAAAACTCACGAACGCCTTTTGCCAACAGCACTTCGCAGCTTCGCTGAGGATCGAAGACGTCGCGTTCGAGTTCCGTTTGGATGACATCGTAAGGAATATCACCCATCGCCGCGCGGGCCCAAACATCGATAATGTTTCCCGTCGCCTGGTAGTCGCCGCGTTTGACAGCGGATTGATAATTGATCTTCGCGAGCCGGACCGCTTCCCCGAGGTTGCCTAATCGGTAATGCGACGCGGCCAATTGGTATCGCGCGATGTGCACTTCCCAGTAGTCGCCGGTCCGTTCCAAAACATCGACGGCCTGCCGAGCCTGATCGACGCACTCTTCGAATCGCGAGAACTAATACAACAGGATGCTGAGGAAGTTGCGTGATTGCCCCTGGCCCCAAACGTCCTCGAGTTGGCGGCGCATTTCGAGCGATCGTTTCGCATAACTGACACCGCGGCTCTCCCAACGCAGCAACGTCATCACCGGGGCGTGTTCGGAGTACGACTGAGCCATATACCGGTTGACCGGATAGTTTTCCGATCGGTTCATGCCACGCAGGTGTGCCCACAGGGTGTAGTATTTGTCGCGGGTATACCAGTACGCGTGAGCGATCTGGCTATACAGCGACAGGGACATCTTCTCTGCGTCGGTCATGGGTTGCTGGTTACGACCGCAGCGTTTCGGAAAAACACTGTTACGTGTTTGCCGAAGAACCTCCACACCGAGGTTCCACCACAACTGCAAACGCGAATCGCAGACCGGTTGACCGAGCTGCGTCAGAGCGGCTTCGAAATACGAAACCGCTTGGTCCTTATTGCCGCGTTTGAACGACAGTTCGCCTCGCTTCAGAGCGACCTTCGCGTTCGCAGTGTCATCGCTGGCGGTACGTGATGCCCGATCCAACCAGACGTCAGTGTGTTCGTAGCGTCCTTGCAGAATCAAGACGTCGGCCATCATCATTTGGATGTGATGGCGTGTCGGAACGTCCGCGAACTCGATCGCGCGTTCGGCAATGCGGAGCTGTGTTTCGGCGCTCTCGTGCGAGAAACTCTTCCGTGCCGCTTCGGCGGCTTTGAGTGCGTACGGCAGAGCCTGCTGATGCAACCGTGCGGCGTCAAAGTGATAGGCGAGTTCGAAAAACTTCGCCGGTGCGTTCGCTTCGAGATAGCGTCCCATTTGGCCATGCATCGCCCGAACCGCTTGGTCGGACAGATTGCTCAGCACCGCTTCGCGGATCTTGTCGTGTACGAATGAAACGACGTTGTTGGGACGACTCCAAACGAGTCGATGGTGACGGACCGGTTTGATCGCTGCCTGTGCCTCGACCATGGTGACACCGGCCAAATCCGCGGCCGCGTCGAGACTGAAATCTTTCCCGATCACAGCGGCGGCGGAAAGTAGTTTTCGTGCCTCGGGGGGCAACTGCGACAACCGGCTGACGAGAATCTCACTGGCATCGTCGGCGGCTTGGAAGCCGGACAATTTTTCGTTGTCGATTTCCCACTCATCTCCGTCAACGGTGAGAATGTTCGACTCAACCATTCCCCGTAAAACAGCCGCCGCCATGAACGGGCTGCCTTCGGCGTACTTTGTCACCACGTCGATAGCGACATCGGGCAACTGCCCGCCCATCGATTCGGCGAGTTGCCGAACCGCCGCATCAGTCAACGGTTCGAACGTCAACGTTTTTGAAACAGGGAGTTCATCGAGTTCGGCGGAGGTGCTGTTTCCTTCAGGTCGTGCGACCGCAAAAAGGAACAGGTGTTTTGTTTCACTCTCGCAAATACCAGCGAGGATACGCATCGATTGGTCATCGATCCACTGGCAATCATCGAGCGTCACCATCACGCTGCGGTCTTCCGTACCCAGACCTGTGATGAGAGAACGGAACGCCATGATGACCCGTTTCTGCCCGAGCTCTTCGGGGCCAGAAATCTGAACGCTCGACCACCCGAGTGTTTTGGCCAGTTCGGGCATTGCCGCCGCGACTTCCTCGCGGTAGTCCTCCATGCGGGCCGCCGTTTCCGCGCGAAGTTGCTCGTCGGTAGCAATCATCTTGGACAACTGATCGATCATCTGCAGCCACGGTGCGTTGGGCTGCTGCGCGGCGTGTTGCGACGATCGACCGCCGAGCAATAAGAAACCCTTTCGGGCGGCG